>JAVBSD010000039.1:0-10599 GCA_031547325.1 Victivallaceae bacterium
TGCGTCGATCTGCGGAATCAGGTTAAAGCCGATCCGGTGCGCAAAAGCCTTCGGCGCAATCGGTTCGTCATTCAGAAGCTGCCGCGTCTGGACCACCAACTCTTCCATGCCCTTGGCGCCGGCGCCCGAGGCGGCCTGGTAGGTCGCCGCCACCAGCCGCACCAGCTTTTTGGCGCGGTGCAGCGGGGCCACCGCCACCAGCATGATGATCGTCGAGCAGTTGGGGTTGGCGATCACGCCCTGGTGGAGCTTGACGTCTTCGGGATTGACCTCCGGAACCACCAGCGGCACGTCGGCTTCCATGCGGAAGGCGCTGGAGTTGTCGACCATCACCGCGCCGGCGTCGACCACCGAACGGCGGAATTGGCGCGAAATGTCGCCGCCCGCGGAAAAGAGCGCGATGTCGACCCCCTGGAAGGAATCATGGGTCAGCTCCTCGACCGCGACCTCGGTTCCGTGAAAACGGAAGCGCTTGCCGACCGAACGCGCCGACGCCAGAAGCTTGAGATTGGCCACCGGGAAATTACGCCTCTCCAGCGTCTTCAGCATTTCCACGCCGACCGCGCCGGTCGCGCCGGCCACCGCGATATTGTAGGACTTCGACATATACGGACTCCTCAAATTAAGGTTAAAAATTGCAAACTCGATAATATAGCACATTTTCGGATTTCTTCAAGAATACGGATACAACCTTATTTAAAAATCGATAAAGATAACTATTATCATCATAAAAAGGGGGTTCCGGGGTTGACACGGACGGAATCGCTGTATATATTAGTCCGTGATGGAAAATTCCGGTTCCAGGCGGTTCAAGAACGCCGCTAATATGTTCTTTTGATATGGTTTATGTTGCAATCAAGGTGAAGCGATGAATCACAGCACCCAGCGCGATGCCATATTGGCGGAATTGCGCTCGCTGACTTGCCATCCGACTGCGGATGAACTGCATGCGCGTTTGCGCAACCGCATGCCGAGGTTGAGCCTGGGCACTGTTTATCGCAATCTCGAACTGCTGGCCGAGCACCGAGTCATTCTCAAGCTCGCCACGGCCGGCAGCCAGAAGCGTTTCGACGGCAACGCCGATCCGCATCATCATATGCGCTGCGACAGCTGCGGCCGGATTCGCGACATGCACGGCATGCCGCACGACGGCGAACTGGAGGCGGTTCTGGTGAAGATCCTCGCCTCCACCGGGTGCCATGCTTATCAATTGGAACTCGCCGGGGTCTGCGACGAATGTCGCGGCAAGGCAGTTCAGAGGACGAACCGAACGAAAAGAGGAGGAGAGAAAAATGGCGGCTGAATTTCTGAACGTCTACAAGAGCGGCTGCGGCATGGTGATCGAAGTCACCGCCGGCGGCGATTGCGAACCGTCGTGCTGCGGCGAACCGATGCAGCTCCTGCAGCTCAAAAGCCAGGACACCGGGATGGAAAAACACCTGCCGGTCATCGAAGAAATTCCCGGCGGCGTCAAAGTCAAGGTCGGCGCGGTGCCGCACCCGATGGAGGAAAAACACTTCATCGAGTGGATCGAAGTGCTCAACGGCCCCTATGTCAACCGCAAGCATCTCAAGCCGGGCGAAGCCCCCGAGGCGGAATTCGCGCTCAAGGCCAAACCGGGCATGAAGGTGCGCATTTACTGTAACATCCACGGTCTGTGGGGCAAGGCGTAATTCCCGATATGGAGCAATACCTCAAGGCGGTCAAAATCACCGACCGGGTGTGGTGGGTGGGGGCGATCGACTGGAACCTGCGGAATTTCCACGGTTACGCCACCGGACGGGGCTCGACCTACAACGCCTTCCTGGTGATGGCGGAAAAAATTACTTTGATCGACACGGTCAAAGGACCTTTTTTCGAGGAAATGATGGCGCGCATCCGTTCGGTGGTCGATCCGAAAAAGATCGACTACCTGGTCAGCAACCACGCCGAGATGGACCATTCCGGTTCGATCCCGGCGGCGCTGGCGGCGATCCGGCCCGACAAGTTCTTCGCCTCGGCGATGGGCGAAAAAGCGCTCAAAGCCCACTTCGGCGAAGACCTGCCGGTCACCGCGGTGGCCAACGGGGAGTCGCTGGACCTGGGCGACGATACGCTGACCTTCGTGGAAACCCGGATGCTGCATTGGCCGGATTCGATGGCGACTTACCTCGCGAAGGAAAAGGTCCTGTTCAGCCAGGACGCCTTCGGCATGCACCTGGCCGGCAGCGAACGCTTCGCCGATGAATATCCGGAGTGGCTGCTCGAACACGAGGGCAAGAAGTATTTCGCCAACATCCTGCTGCTGCAGGCGCCGAAGGTGACCGCGCTCCTGGACGCGCTGCCGGGCCTGAAGCTCGACATCGCCTTCATCGCCCCGGATCACGGTCCGGTGTGGCGCGGCGAACTGCTCGACTTCCCGCTGAAGTACTACCGCAAGTGGGCGGCGCAGGAGAACAAGACGCGCGCGCTGGTGGTGTACGACACCATGTGGGGCTCCACCGCGATGCTGGCCCGCGCGATCGCCGACGGCATCCGCGACGCCGGCAGCGAAGTCGATGTGGTGTCGATGGACGCGAGCGACCGCAGTGTGGTAATGACTCTCCTGATGGACGCCGACCTGATCGCGGTGGGGAGCCCGACCATGAACAATCAGATGTTTCCGCCGATGGCCGATATTCTGACCTACATGAAGGGTTTGAAGCCGAAAAATCTGCGCGGCGTGGCCTTCGGCTCCTACGGCTGGAGCGGCGAGGCGCACAAGAAGATCGGCGAGGAATTGACCGCGATGGGCGTGGAGCAGATTGCGCCGCCCTTCGGCGTCAAGTATGTGCCGGCGGCCGCGGATTTGCGGCAGGCTTTCGAATTGGGGCGGACCATGGTGGCCGCCAGGAACGATAAACAACCCTAACAGAGGAGGTGTGGTTATGAAAAAGTATGTGTGCGTGTGCGGTTACGTGTACGATCCGGCCGTCGGCGATGCGTCGCAGGACGTCCCGGCCAAGACCGCGTTCGAGAATCTGCCCGCAAACTGGGTCTGCCCGGAATGCGGCGCCGGCAAGGACGCGTTCACCGCGGAAGACTGACGGCCCGGCGGCATGGCTGCCAGGCGCACGGAGGCCGGAAGCGATTCCGGCCTCCTTTCTTTTCAGGCATTGCCGGGGTGGTTTTTTGCATATTCCCCATTGTTGATGTATATTATTTTATCCTTGGAGGGGAAAGCAATCTGGAGGGTTTCCTATGGCGAACGAAGAATTCAATCCGATGAAAAATTTCAACCCGCGGGCGCGCCAGACCCTGCTCCTGGCCCAACGCGAAGCCGAACGGCTCAATCACGACTGCATCGGCACCGAACACCTGCTGCTCGGGGTGCTGGCGCTCAATGAAGGCGTCGCGGTCGAAGCGCTGAAATCGCTGGGGCTCAATCTGGATCAACTGCGTTTCGAGGCCGAAAAAGTCTCCGGCGCCGGCGGCCATACCAAAAAAGCCGGGCAACTGCCGATTACCAGCCGCCTCAAAAAAGTGCTGATGCTGGCAGTTTCCGAAGCCCAGGCGATGAACTACAATTTCGTCGGCACCGAGCATCTTCTGCTGGCGCTGCTGCGCGACGGCGAGAGCGAGGCGGCGCACGTCCTGGCCAATCTCAACGTCGACCTGGAACAGGTCCGCATGCAGGTGCTGAAGGCTCTCGACCACGACTATGTCCCGGAACCGGGCGAGGACGGCCAGGAACGCGCTTCCGGCCCGCAGTCCGGCCAGGGAGCTTCGCCGCAAGGGCAGAATTCCGGCGGCGCGCTGCCGGCCTTGAACGCCTTCGGCCGCAACCTGACTGAAATGGCCGAAAAGGGCGAGCTCGACCCGGTGATCGGCCGCCAGCACGAAATCGAGCGGGTCATCCAGATTCTGTGCCGCCGCACCAAAAACAATCCGGTGCTGATCGGCGAAGCCGGCGTCGGCAAGACCGCGATTCTCGAAGGCCTGGCCCAGGCGATCGTCGCCAAACAGGTCCCGGAGCTGCTGGCGGATAAAAAGATTTACGCGCTGGACCTGCCGCTGATGGTCGCCGGCACCAAATACCGCGGCCAGTTCGAGGAGCGCATCAAGGCGGTGATCGATGAGGTGCGCAATTCCAAAAAGGTCATTCTGTTCATCGACGAATTGCACACCATCGTCGGCGCCGGCGGCGCCGACGGCGCGATGGACGCGGCCAACATCATCAAGCCGGCCCTGTCGCGCGGCGAACTTCAGTGCGTCGGCGCCACCACCCTCGACGAATACCGCAAAGGCATCGAAAAAGACGCGGCGCTGGAGCGGCGTTTCCAGCCGATCATGGTCAACCCGCCCTCCGTCGACGACGCCATCCAGATCCTGATGGGGCTCAAGGTCACCTACGAGAAGCACCACCATGTCGAGTACACCGACGCGGCGATCGTTTCGGCGGTGCGCCTCGCCGACCGCTACATCTCCGGGCGTTTCCTGCCCGACAAGGCGATCGACGTCATGGACGAGGCCGGCGCGCGCACCCGAATTCTGAACTGTGTGCCGGCCCCCGACACCAAAGCGATCGAGGACGCCATCGCCGACGCGCAGCGCGCCAAGGACCAGGCGATCGTCGACCAGAAGTTCGAGGAGGCCGCCTCCTACCGCGACCGCGAGCGCGAATTGCGTCAGAAGCTCGAAGACCTGGTCGCCGCCCACCAGGTCGACAAAGAGGGCAACCGGCCGAAGATCGACGCCGGCGAAATCGCGGTGGTGGTCGCCAAGCTGACCGGCATCCCGGTGCAGCAGATGGCCGAAGGCGAAAACCAGAAGCTGCTCCGCATGGAGAGCGAAATCACCCGGCAGGTGGTGGGGCAGGACGTCGCGGTATCGGCGATTTCGCGCGCGCTCCGGCGCAGCCGGGCCGACCTGAAAAACCCGGCCCGCCCGATCGGGTCGTTCATTTTCCTCGGGCCCACCGGCGTCGGCAAAACCCTGCTGGCCAAGGCGCTGGCCGAATTCATGTTCGGCGACTCCGAAGCGCTGATCCAGGTCGACATGTCCGAATACATGGAGAAATTCAATGTGTCGCGGCTGGTCGGTTCGCCTCCCGGCTACGTCGGCTACGGCGAAGGCGGCGAGCTGACCGAACGGGTGCGCCGCCGGCCCTATTCGGTGGTGCTCTTCGACGAGATCGAAAAAGCGCATCCGGACGTGATGCACATGCTGCTCCAGATTCTCGAAGAGGGCAAGATCACCGACACCCTGGGCCGCCGGATCGATTTCCGGAACACCATCATCATCATGACCAGCAACGTCGGCGCGGCGGAGCTGGCCAAGGGCGGTTCGCTGGGATTTTCGGCCGGATCGGCCGCGGCCGACGCCGACAAGGAACGCGAAAAACTCTTCGAGTCGGCCAAGAAAACCTTCAAACCGGAGTTCCTGAACCGGGTCGACGACATCATCATTTTCCGCAAGCTCGAACACGCCGACCTGGTCCGGATCATCGACATCGAACTGGCGGCGCTCTCCAGCCGCCTGGGGACCCGCGACCTGGCGCTGCGCCTCGAGGACAGCGTCAAGGATTTCCTGATCGTCAAGGGCTACGAGCCGGAATACGGCGCGCGTCCGCTCCGGCGGGCGATCGAGCGTTACCTGGAGGACCCGCTGGCCGAGGAGCTGCTCAAGGGAGTCTTCGACGGGGCCAAGGCCATCGACGTCAAGCTGGACAACCAGAAGCTCCTGTTCTTCCCGGAAAAGGAGTAGCCGGAGATGAGCGGCGAATATTTCGACATCTACGATGCGGAAAATCGCCCCTGCGGCGCGGCGCCGCGTTCGGAATGCCACGGCAATCCGGCGCTGCGCCACCGCGCCAGCCAGGTGATGGTGCTCCATCCCGACGGCCGGGTGCTGCTGCAGCGCCGTTCGCGGGCCAAAGACATCCAGCCGGGGCGCTGGGACACCGCGGTCGGCGGCCATCTGACGCCGGGCGAGGATTACGAAAGTGCGGCCCGCCGCGAAATGCTCGAAGAGCTCGGCGTCGCGCCGGGACCGCTCGAATTTCTGCTCGACGTCGAAATCCGCAACGAGATCGAGTCGGAGGATCTGCGGGTGTTCCGCACCGTTCACGCCGGGCCCTTCACTTTTCAGGCGAGCGAAATCGACGAATTGCGGTGGTTTGAGCGCGCCGAGCTGGCCGACCCGGAGCGCCGGAGCGACTTCACGCCGAACCTGCGGCGCGAACTGGCCGAGCTGGGGTGGGCGTGAACGGGCCGATGACATTGCCGGCGCTGGGCGCGGTCGTCGATATCGGAACGCATTCGGTGCGCCTTGAGCTCTTTCAGGTCCACGCCGACGGCTCCTTCGCCAGCTTCGAAAGCCTGATCCGGCCGATCAACCTCGGCCACGACGTGGCCAAAACCGAAAGCATTTCGCCGGAAAACATCAACCTTTTGTGCTCGATCGCGGCCGATTTCGCCGGGCGGATCGCCGAATACGAAGTCCGCTGCGTCCGCGCCGTCGCCACCAGCGCGCTGCGCGAAGCCTTCAACCGCGAACTGGTGGCCTACCGGATCAAATGCGCTTCGGGGCTCGATGTCGAAGTGCTGGAGTCGCAGGAGGAGGCACGCCTCCTCTACCTCGGGCTGCGCGAAACGCTCGAAGCCGACGGGCTCTTTCCGTCGCGGCGGGCGCTGGTTTTCGTGGTCGGCACGGGATCGCTGATCGTGATGTATCTCGACCGGTCCAGATTGCAGTTCTGCGAGCCGATTCCATTGGGAAGCATGCACTTGCATGACGAATACGGATCGCGCTCGGTCGGCTTGAAGCGCATTTCGGCGCTGCTGGAAACCTTCTGCCTCGAACAGCGCCTGAGCGACAGCACCAACTTCGATCCGGCCGAACCGATGAGCATCATCGGCATCGGCGCCGGAGTGCGGGCGCTGGTCGACATGCGTTTCAGCGCCGGCGCCGCCCGCGGCCGGGTGGTCCGCATGGCGCCCGCCGACCTCGACGGCATCCTGCTGCGGGCGCAGCGTTCGACGCCCGATGAACTGGTCCGCGATTACCGCCTGAGCGACACCGACGCCGAAAACGTCGGACCGACCGCCGAAATCGCCGGATATTTTCTCCACGAAATGAATTGCCGCGAAGCGATTTTCCCCGAAGTGACCACCCGTTCGGTGCTGATGCGCGAAATGATCCGCCTCGGCCACGACGAAGCCGACCCCTTCGAGCCGGAGCTGCTGACCGCGGTGGCCAACATCGGCCGGAAATACGACCTGGACGGCGAACACACCAAGGCCGTGGCGGCGATGGCGCTGAAGCTCTTCGACAAGCTGAAGAAGCGTTACCACCTGACGCCGCGCCAGCGCCTTCAGTTGGAAATGGCGGCAATCCTTCATGACATCGGCCGCTTCGTGGACCTCCGCCAGCATCACAAGCACTCGATGTACCTCATCGACAACGCCCAGATCCCCGGCGTCGCCGCCGGCGAGCGCACGCTGGTGGCGATGATCGCCCGTTACCACCGGCGCTCCGAGCCGAAGAGCTCGCACCCCGAATATTTGGCGCTGCCGCCTCAGGACAAGGTTTCGGTGCAACTGCTGGCGGCGATCCTGCGGCTGGCCGACGCGGCGGTCAACGGCGGAGCCGCGGCCGGGGTCAAAGTGTCGCTGACCGCCGACGGATTGGTTTTCCGGCTGCCGGCGCCGGTGGATATCGAGTGGGAAATGCTGTGCCTGGAGCGCAAGGGCGGCATGTTCCGCTCGGTCTACGGGTTGGATTTCAAAGTCGAGGAGGAGCTGGCGCGATGATGGCGCGACGCAACGATTCCGATATTTTTCTGTCGCGCGAACTGAGTTGGCTCGACTTCAATTCCCGGGTGCTCGACGAAGCGCAGACGCCGGTCAACCCGCTGCTCGAACGGTTGCGCTTCATCGCGATTTTCGCCAACAACCTCGACGAATTTTTCATGGTCCGGGTCGCCGGGCTGCGTCAGTTGGTCGCGCTCGACAACGGCATGGTCGACGCGGCGGGGCGGCGGCCGGACGAACAACTGCGGCTGATCCGAACCAAACTCGACAAATTGCTGCGCCGCGAACACCGGATTCTCTACGACGAAATCCTGCCTGAAATGGCCCGGTGCGACATCAGGGTTTCCGACTGGGAGGTTTTGCCGGAGACGGCGCGGCGCGAGCTCGGAATTTATTTCGAGCGCCAGGTGCTGCCGGTGCTGACGCCGCTGGCGGTCGACCCGTCGCACCCCTTTCCGGTCCTGGGCAACGGGGCGATCGAAATTGCGGTCCGGCTCGAGCGCAACGGCGCGGAATGCTACGCCTTCGTCGAAGTGCCGGAGGGGCTGGACCGTTTCATCCAGGTCGCCGACGGCAAGCCCGGACAGTGTTTCGTGGCGCTCGAAGAATTGATTATGGCGCATCTGCAGGGGTTGTTTCTCGGATGCCGGATCCGCGAATTCATGCCGTTCCGGATTACCCGGGACATGGATTTCGCGATCGAAGACACCGGCGCGGAAGACCTGATGCTGTCGATCGAGCGCAAGCTGCTGCAGCGGCGCTCGCGCGAACCGATCCGCTTCGAACTGCCGCCGTACCGCCGCGGCAAGCTGGCGGGCTGGCTGGAAAATGAATTTCAGCTCGAAACGCAGTTCCGCTACCCGGTGCGCGGACTGCTGCGCCGGCGCGATCTCTTCGAGCTGGTCGGCAAAGCCTCGCGGCCGGAATTGCTGGAGCCGCCGTGGCCGCCGGTGCCGGTGACGGAGCTGCCGGTCGAACTGCCGATTTTCGACGCGATCCGCGAGCGCCAGCCGGTGCTGTGCGTGCTGCCGTTCCAGGAATTCGAGCCGGTGGTCCGGCTGATCGAGGCGGCGGCCGAAGACCCCGCGGTGCTGGCGGTCAAGCAGACCTTGTACCGGGTCAGCGGCAATTCGCCGGTGGTCCGGGCGCTTCAGCGCGCCGCCGCCAACGGCAAGCAGGTCACGGTGATCGTCGAATTGAAAGCGCGCTTCGACGAGGACAACAACATCGCCTGGGCGCGCAAGCTCGAAGAGTCCGGCGCGCACGTGGTCTACGGCATCACCGGACTGAAAATCCACTGCAAAGCGCTTCTGATCGTTCGCCGCGAAGCGGGCCTGGTGCAGCGTTACGTGCATCTGGGGACCGGCAATTACAACGACAAGACGGCGAAACTGTACACCGACTGCGGCGTTTTCAGCTGCGATCCGAAGCTGTGCGCCGAGGTGGCGTCGCTGTTCAACGTGATGACCGGCTACTCGGCGCCGCCGGGCGACTGGGGCGAAATCGCCGCCGCGCCGTTCAATATGCGGAGCCGTTTCCTGGACATGATCGACCGGGAAGCCCGGCTGTCGTCTCCGGCCGACCCCGGGCGGATCATCGCCAAGATGAATTCGCTCTCCGATCCCGAGGTGATCCGCCACTTGCACCGCGCCGCCGAGGCCGGGGTCGAAGTCGACCTCATCGTCCGCGGCATCTGCTGCCTGAAGCCGGGCAGGATGGCGCACCGGATCCGGATCGTCAGCATCGTCGACCGCTTCCTGGAGCACAGCCGGATCTTTTACTTCCGCAACGGCGGAATGCCGGAGTACTATCTGGGGAGCGCCGACTGGATGCTGCGCAACCTCGACCGGCGGATCGAACTGTTCTTCGCCGTCCGCGAGCCGAAGCTGCGGAAACGGCTGATGACCCTGCTCGAATACCAGTTGGAAGACACCGAGAAGGGGCGGCGGATGCGCGCCGACGGGACCTACAGCCGCAACCTGGTGAACAAGCACACGGCGAAACGCAGCCAGGCGCGGACCTACCAGATGTTCAAAACCGAGGCGGACGCCCGGCCGGATTTCGGCGGCGTACTCGAAGTTCACCGCACGGGAAATTAGGGAGCAAGAGAGTTCATGGCGAAAAAATGTGTCGGGATCTTGACCGCCGGCGGCGACAGTCCGGGCCTTAACGCGGCGATCCGCGCGATCGGCAAAATCCTCAACCATCACGATTACCGGCTGATCGGCTTCCGGGACGGCTTCGAAGGCATCGCCTTCGGGCGGACCGTGACCATCGACGAAGCCGCCTGTTCGGGGATTCTCACCGCCGGCGGCACCATTCTGCATACCAGCCGTCACAAGCCGAACAAGATGCCGGTCGGCAAGGAATACGTCGACATGTCCGGCGCCATCGTCGACAACTACCGCAAATTCCAGTTGGAGTGCCTGATCTGCATCGGCGGCGGCGGCACCCACAAGAGCGCGCTGGCGCTGGCGCAAGCCGGCCTCAACATCATCACTTTGCCCAAGACCATCGACAATGACCTGGCGATGACCGACGCGACCATCGGCTTCGACACGGCGCTGGAGGTGGCGACCAACGCCATCGACAGCCTGCATTCGACGGCCAGCAGCCACAAGCGGGTGATGCTGGTCGAGGTGATGGGCCACCGTACCGGCTGGCTGACTCTGGCTTCCGGCATCGCGGGCGGCGCCGACGTGATCCTGATTCCGGAGATCCCCTACCAGCTCGACCGGGTGCTCGACTCGCTGAAGCTGCGTTCCTCCGAAGGCAAGCTGTTCAGCATCGTTCCGGTGGCGGAGGGCGCGTTGTCGCGCGAAGACCA
>JAVBSD010000424.1:0-5534 GCA_031547325.1 Victivallaceae bacterium
GATGCCATACCCGGCCAGGACCACGATGACGGCGACGACGGCGATTTCAACCCAATGATTCATAACTCCTCCTCGCCGCCGGCGCGAATGTGTTTTTCGATGGCGGCCGCTTCCAAATCAGTGACGACATGTCCCAACAACAACAGTTTCAAGGCCTGAAGCCGGGTGGCGCGGCGGCTGGAATGACGCAGGAAATAAGACCCGCAGCTGGACAGCATCAGCCCGAAGACCAACAGCACGTAGAACCACGACACATAGACCGGCGTCCCCGAAAACATCCAGTAGATGACCACCCCCATCGCGCCGCCGAGCCCGAGCGCCGCCAGAATCCCCCCCGCGAAGCCGTAGACCCGGTCGGTTTCGGGCGGCAGCGACGGCTCCCGGAGCAGCTCCTCGACCAATTCGCGCCTGGCGGGCTCGTACCCGCCGGCCTCGATCAGGTTGTTTTTGTATTTTTTGAACAGGCTGGCCAGCCGCCACGACGGCGCAGCGCAGTTCTGTTTCAGCGTGCGCAGCAGCACCGTCACCCACACGGCAAAGCAGAACATCGCCAGCCCGTGGTAGAGATTGGAGCCGTTGAGCCGGATCATCGCCAGAGCCGCCAGCGACGCGGCAAACAGCAGGATCGCGACGCAGTTCCCGATCAGGAGCAGGAGCGCGACCTTGCGCGAATCGTCGCGAAAAATAGTGAATTTTTTCTTCATGCCGTAATATAGCCCCGCAAAAGAAGCATTACAAACCCCGATTCCGACTTGTAAAAACTCCCCTCAGGTGATATGGTTTGAGAACGTTACCCACGGAGAACACCATTTCATGAGCATCATCAAAAACTTTCCGCATATTTTGCACGGCGGCGATTACAACCCCGACCAGTGGCGCGACCGCCCCGGCACCGTCGACGCCGATTTCGCGCTGATGGACCAGGCCAACTGCAACGCCTTTTCGGTGGGCATCTTTTCGTGGGGCCAGCTCGAACCCGTCGAAGGGACCTTCGACTTCGGCTGGCTCGACGACATCATGGACCGCTGCGCCGCCGCCGGGAAAAAAGTCTTCCTGGCCACGCCGACCGGCGGACGGCCGGGCTGGCTCGGCTGCGATTACCCCGAAACCAACCGCGTCGACGCCTCCGGCCGCCGCGCCAAATGGCACTACCGCCACAACCACTGCTGGAGCTCGCCGGCGATGCGCGAAAAAACCGCGGTCATCGACGCCAAACTGGCCGAACGCTACGCCGGCCACCCCGCCCTCGGCGGCTGGCACATCAGCAACGAATACAACGGCGAATGCTTCTGCGAACTGTGCCTGGCCGGCTTCCACGCCTTCCTCCAGCAGCGCTACAAGACGCTGGAGGCGCTCAACGCCGCCTACTGGTCGGGCTTCTGGAGCCACACCTTCACCGCCTGGCACCAGGTCGACCCGACCGATTTGTCGATGGACACCGCGCGGCTGGACTGGCGGCGCTTCACCTCGCGCCAGGTCGCCGATTTCCTGAAATTCGAAATCGACTGCGTCCGCCGCCACTCGCAGGCGCCGGTCACCACCAACCAGATGGGATTTTTCACTCCCCTCGACTACTGGCGGATCGTCGAACATTGCGACTTCATCTCCGACGACAGCTACCCGGCGTGGACCCAGGGCTCCGAAGAGGAGGTCATGGCCGACTTCGCCATGCACCACGATATGCATTACACCATGCTCGGCAAACCCTTCGCGATGCTGGAGTCCTGCCCCGGGACCGCCAACTGGATGTCGCTCTTCCGAATGCGCCGCCCCGGCGAATTCGAGCGCGAAATGCTGCTGGCCATCGGCCACGGCGCCGACGCGACGATGTATTTCCAGTGGCGCAAGGGCCTCGGCAACTGCGAAAAATTCCACGGCGCGGTGGTCGGGCCCGACGGCACCTCCGAAACCAGGGTGTTCCGCGAAGTGGCCGCCTACGGCGCCAAACTCAAGGGACTCGACGGCGTCGTCGACTCGAAAATCAAAGCCGACGTCGCGGTGATCTTCGACTGGGAATCCAACTGGGCGCTGGACATCTCCCACGCCTTCGGCTGCGCCAACGGCAAGCGCATCCTCGAAACCATCGTCGACCACTACCGGGGCATCTGGCGCCACAACGTCTCGGTCGCGGTGATCGAGAGCACCTGCGACTTTTCGCCCTACAAAGTAGTGGTCGCGCCGATGCTTTTCATGTTCAAGCCGGGGGTGGCCGAGCGCCTCGAACGCTTCGCCGAAGCCGGCGGCGCCGTGGTCGCCACCTACCTCTCCGGCTACGTCGACGAAGCCAACCGCTGCTTCCCCGGCGGCTTCCCCGGCGGCCCGGCCACGCGCCGGCTCTTCGGCATCTGGAACGAAGACATCGACTGCCCCGAAGCCGGCTACGAACGCAACATCCGCTTCGACGGCCTCGGCGAATTCGCGGTCGCCGACATGGCCGAATATCTGCACTGCGAGGGCGCGGAAACGATGGCCTCCTACAGCGACGACTTTTTCGCCGCGGTCCCGGCGGTGACGCTGAACCGCTTCGGCGCGGGCAAAGCCTGGTACGTCGGCTGCCGCACCGGAATCGACTTCCTGACCGCCTTCTACGGCCGGGTCCTCGCCGAAGCCGGCGTCGTGCCGGTGCTGCCGGAGCTCCCGGGAACGCTGCGCGCCAGCAAACGTTCCGCGCCGGGAGGACGGGATTATTATTTCATCTGCAACCTCTCCGCCGGACGCCGGGAATACCGGCTGCCGCGGCCGATGCGCGACATCTGGGACTCCGGCAAGATCACCGAAGTGGCGGTCATCCCCGGACGCGGCGCGATCGTCCTGGAGGACGGGAGACCGTGATGAAATTTCCGCTGCCGCTGCTGCTGGCGGCGTTGCTGCTGCCGGCGGCCGGGTGCCTTCCCAGGACCGTCGTGAACTCCCCGGCCCGGACGGCGCCGACCGCGACGCCGGAGAAGCCGGTCTGCGAGTGGACCGGCTTCACCGCCTCGGACGACACCGGCGCGGCGCCGCCGCCGGAACAGGAGCTCCAGCTCCGGCAGGTCCTGGAGACCGCCGGCCGGGACATCTGCGAACAGCTCGGCGCCTCCGCCGCGATCCTGCGGATCGCTCCGAGCCGCCTCGAATCGCCGGCCGAACCGGCGGTCACGGTCGCGGGCGATCTTTATCTGAGCTACCCCTCCCGGGGCGTCACCCCCGAGCCCCCGGCCGAAGACGTCCTGTGGCGCGAAGTCGCCTCGCTGCAGATCTACAACCGCCAATGCCCCTGGTCCGGCGCAATCTCCGGGACCGCCTGGCTCTACGACGCCGAAGGCACCTGTACTTCGGCGGAGCTCTCCGCAACCGGCCTGGCGGTCCGCCTGACCGACGAGAAAATGATCGAAATGACCCACGCCGGCATCCGGGAACGCATCGGAGGGCTGACCTTCCTGATCCTGGACGGCGGATATGCGATTTCCGGCGAAGGCTCCGCCACTCTCCGGTCTCCGGGGCGTTTCGTCATGTCTTCTCCTCAACACTGAGATTGATATGGACGCCCTGTACCACATCGACTGGGAGAATCTGCTCGAAACCTACGGGTATTGGGCCATCCTGCTGGGAACCTTCCTCGAAGGCGAAACCATCGTCATCCTGGCCGGAATGCTGGTCGCCGGCGGCCATCTGTCCTTCCAGGGGGTGGTGTGCTGCTCCCTGGCCGGCAGCCTGATGAGCGACCAGTTGATGTTCTTCCTCGGCCGCTATAAGGGCAACGCCGTCCTGGCGCGTTTCCCCCGGCTGAACCGCAACAAGGAGCGGGTGGCGAAGCTGCTGCTGAAGCACGACATGCTCCTGATGATCGGCTTCCGTTTCGTCTACGGCATCCGGAACGTCACGCCGCTCATGCTGGGGACGAGCGGCGTCCCGGTCCGGCGCTTCCTCATTTTCAATATCTTCGGAGCAGTCTGCTGGGCGCTGACGTTCACCGCCGGCGGCTTTTATTTCGGGCACGCCATCCTGCGGGCGCTGGAGATCTCCGGGAAGTACGCCTTTCCCATCCTGATCCCGCTGATCGCGCTGACGGCGGCCGGGTTCTTTGTCTTCCGGCTGCGGAAGAAGCGGAAGACCGCGGAGATTTCGTCCCATTCGGAAGCTCCGGGGTTTGAAGGCAAGCCGGAATCATGCTATATTATACAACAAACACTTATACAGGAGTCGGGAGATGGCGAAAATTCATCCGAGCGCAGTGGTGATGCCGGGCGCGGTTCTGGCCGATGACGTCGAAGTCGGACCGCTGAGTTACGTCGGCGAAAATGTCAACCTGGGCCCGGGCTGCCGTCTGATCGCCCAGTGCCATATTTCGGGACACACCGCCATGGGCGCGGGCAACGTGCTCTATCCCTTCGCCGCGATCGGGCAGAACGCCCAGGACCACGGCGTCAAACCCGGCGAAATCAGCTACGTCAAAATCGGCGACCGCAACATCTTCCGCGAAGGCACCTCCGTGCATTCCGGCACCGTGCCGGGCTCTTCGACGGTGATCGGCAGCGACTGCATGTTCATGAATTCCAGCCACGTCGCCCACAACTGCAAGGTCGGCGACCGGGTGATCATGGTCGGCATGTCGGGCTTGGCCGGGCATTGCGAAGTCGGCGACCGGGCGCTGATCTCGGGAATTTCCGGGCTCCATCAGTTCTGCCGCGTCGGCCGGCTGGCGATCATCTCCGGCGGATCGGTCTTTTCGCAGGACATTCCGCCGTTCATGATGGCCGAGGGCCGCAACGGCGGCGTCAAGATGGTCAACGTGGTCGGCCTCAAACGCGCCGGCTTCAGCGAGGAAACCATCCGGGCCATCCGCAACCTCTACAAAATCTTCTACCGTTCGGGACTGATTCCGGCCAACGCGCTGGAAGCGGTCAAAACCGAACTGCCGCAGATTCCCGAAGTGCGCGAATTCATCGAATTCTGCGAAACCAGCAAACGCGGCGTGCTGAGCGCCGGCCGCGAAGGCCACCGCAACTGACGCCAACCATTTTTACGGAGTGATTCCAACATGACCGAAGCATTGAAACGCAACCCCGCCTTCACCCCGCGCCGGGGGCCGGTGGTTCTGGTGATCATGGACGGCGTCGGATTCGGCAAGTACGCCGACGGCGACGCGGTCAAACTGGCCTCGACGCCCGAGCTGGACAAGCTGATGGCGCAATGCCCCTGGACCAAGCTCAAGGCGCACGGCGCCGCGGTCGGCATGCCCTCGGACGCCGACATGGGCAACAGCGAAGTCGGACACAACGCGATGGGCTGCGGCCGGGTCTTCGCCCAGGGGGCCAAGCTGGTCGACGAGGCGATCGCCTCGGGCAAGCTCTTCGCCGGAGAAACCTGGAAGGAAGTCGTCGCCAACGTCAACGACCGCCATTCGACGCTGCATTTCCTCGGCCTCTTTTCCGACGGCAACGTCCACAGCAACATCGCCCACCTCAAGGCGATGGTCGAAGAGGCCAAAAAGTCCGGCGTCAAACGCATCCGTTTCCACATTCTGCTCGACGGCCGCGACGTGCCGGAGACCT
>JAVBSD010000030.1:0-4523 GCA_031547325.1 Victivallaceae bacterium
AGGTCGAGACTGATTCTCGACACAGGGAGGAATCGCATGAAAAAACAAGACATACCGACCAATCGCCTGCGGGAACGTTTCTCCGAGTTGCTCCGTCACCAGCGCAAACTGAGCAAGATCCCCCAGTGCAAGCTGGCCGAGAAACTGGGCATCTCCCCATCCGCCATCTGCCAGATCATGCGCGGCTACACCATGCCGCGCCTCGCGCATTTCAACATGCTGTGCGAAACGCTGAGCATTCCCCGCGAAGTCGCCGCCGAGCTGCGCAGCATGCGCAATCAGATCCGCGCCGGAGATACCGAGATGCCGTCGCGTTTCAACCGGACCTTGCGCAGCTTCCGCGAGCAGCGCGGCCTGTCGCTGAACCAGCTCTCCAAACTCCTGAACATCAACCTCAACGACCTGAAGATCCTCGAGGAATGCCCCGAGGCGATGCCGACCGTTTCCGAGTGCCGGCAGCTCGCCGAGGTCCTCGAATGCGATCCGGCCGACCTGATGCTGGCCGCCGGCCTCGGAGCCGGAGCCGGCTACGAAATCGAAAGCAGCTACCCGACCGGCGCCCTGCCGGAAGCCGCCGTGGCCGAAGCCGCCGCCGAATACCGTACCCAGCTGGATGAACACGCCGACACCACCGGCTGGCACCCGATTCTGCCGTTGGCGATCCTGCCGACGGCCCGGAACGTCAGCGTCGCCGACTTTGTCAAGCGCCGCGCGATCGGATTCAAATTCGCGCCGGAGCTGCCCGAAGGCACCATTTTCATCAAGGGCGCGACCCGCGAAATCGGTATGCGCGACAAGGGCAGCTTCGAAGCGGCGATCGTCAAAACCCAGGTCAAAACGCACCAGTTCGTGCTGGCGCACAAAAAAGACGGCTGGTCGTTGGGCGTCATGCAGCCGTACCGGACGCTGAACCGCCTCAACGGCACCACCGAGCCGGCCCCCTCCGACCGGATGATGTGGCTGATCCTCCGTCTGTCGATTGCGATGGACGCCGGCAAATGACCCATGGCGCTTCCGGCGACGGAAGAAACCGCCGAGTAACCTGTCTGGGGTGCCTCGGCGCGTCTTTTTTTGCCTTCGGCGCATTGGTGCTTTTCGGTTACTGGATCATCTGGCCGCCGGTGGCGGCGCTGGGCGGCGCCATCGCCGGCTGGTGGGACCGGACGCCGGATTTCGGACAGCGGCTGGAGAGCGTCTGGTACGAATTCCAGTCCAAATCCGGCGATTCTCCCGGTCATGAGGATGCCGCGGTCTGGGACGAAACCATCGGCGATCCCAACCGCCTCCCCGAGCTCCCCGACCCGCCACAGCCCGATCCGCCCGCGATCCGCCCCCACGCCCCGGAGAACGGTGAATGAACCCGGGGACCTATCACGGAGGCTTCCTGCGAACCGCCGGCGGACTGGCCGGATTTGTCTTGAATCCGCTGCTGCGCCGGCTGTTCCCGGAGCCGCGGCGGCCGGTGACGGTCCGGAAATATCATATTCAGGCGCGCTGGTGGCCGAGCCGGCTCGACGGCTACCGCATCGCCTTCGCCAGCGACCTGCATCTGCAATCGGGCGGGACGACGCGGGAGATTCTGCGCAATGTCGTCGATGAATTGCAGGGGTGCGCCGCCGATCTCATCCTGCTCGGCGGCGATTTCAATAATTCGCTGCTTCTGGCGACGAACTTCCCGGCGGCCGAATACGCCGAGGGGCTGGCGCGGCTTGACGCGCCCGACGGCGTCTACGCGGTCATGGGCAATCACGATCTCAGGTTCAAGCCCAAACGCCTCGCAAAAATTTTGCGCTTTGCCGGCATCCGGCATCTTGACGACCGGTGCGTGCGCATCCGGACGCGGGGCGGCAGCTTCCGCCTGGCCGGCTTCTCCTGGCCGGGGCCCGGCAGAAAAAAGATCCGCAAGATCCTGCCCGGGAAAAAATGCGACGAGCCGATCATCTGCCTGGCCCATGTCCCCCACCTCTTTCCCCGGCTGCCGCGGCGCGCCAGGCTGCTTTTCGCCGGGCATACCCACGGCGGCCAGGTCCGGCTGCCGGGAATCGGGCCGGTGGTGAAAGGCACGGTGCTGCCCCGCCGCTGCAACCACGGCATCACCCGCGCCGGCGGCCGGACCCTCCTGGTCACCAGCGGCGTCGGCTGTTCCACCTTCGACGTCCGGCTGGGATGCCCCCCCGAGGTGGTATGCGTGACCCTGAATCACTTCAACGGAGGAGAATCATGTCCAGTTTGAAAATCGAAGGCCGTTCGCCGCTCAAGGGTGAAATCACCGTTTCCGGCAACAAAAACGCCGCTCTTCCGGCCATCGCCGCGGCGCTCCTGACCGATCAGACCGTGACCCTGAACAATCTGCCCGACATCCGCGACGTCCGCGCCATGCTGGAGATCGCCGCCAAACTCGGCGCGCAAGTCGAATACTCCGGCGCCACCGCCACCATCAACGCCGCCGGCCTCAATACGTGTTCCATTTCGCGCGAAGACTGCTCGCGCTTGCGCACCTCGATCCTCTTCGCGGCGCCGCTGGTGGCGCGCCTCGGCTGCGCCGTGCTCTACCCGCCCGGCGGCGACGTCATCGGCCGGCGGCGGCTCGACGGCCACATCTACGGCCTCGGCAAGCTCGGCGCGCCGATCAACGAAGCGGGCGGCGTCTATGAATTCACCGCCCGCAAACGCCTGGCGGGCCGGGAACTCTTTCTCGACGAGGCCAGCGTCACCGCCCCCGAGCAGATCATGATGGCGGCGGCGACGGCCTCCGGCACCACCACCTTGCTCAACGCCGCCTGCGAGCCGCACATCGTCGACCTCGGCGAATTGCTCAACGCCATGGGCGCGAAAATTTCCGGCCTGGGCAGCAATTCCATCACCATCGAAGGGGTCGAAACGCTGCACGGAGCCGAATTCACCATCTCCGGCGACCACATCGAAGCCGGCAGCTTCCTCTCCCTCGGCGCGGCGCTGGGCGGCGAACTGACCATCCGCGGCAGCGCCCGGCGCCACCACTGGATGACCCGGCGGGTCTTCGAGCGATTCGGCGTCGCGCTGGAATTCCGCGAGGACTGCATTTATCTGCCGGGCTTGCAGGAGCCGCGCATCCAGCCGGACTTCGGCGGGCATATCCCGGAGATCTCCGACGGTCCGTGGCCGCAGTTTCCATCGGACATGATGAGCTGCGCGATCGTCATGGCGACCCAGGCGGCGGGCACGGTGCTGTTCTTCGAAAAAATGTTCGAAAGCCGCATCTACTTCGTCGACCGGTTGCAGGCGATGGGCGCCAACGCGATCGTCTGCGACCCGCACCGGGTGGTGATTTCGGGGCCGGCGAAGCTTCATGCGACCACCTTGTCCAGCCCGGACATCCGGGCCGGCATGGCGCTGGTCATCGCCGCCATGTGCGCCTCCGGCACCAGCGTCATCCATTCGAGTGAAATCATCTACCGCGGCTACGAAAACCTGGTGACGAAGCTGCAATCGATCGGCGGCAAGGTCGCCTCGGTCGACTGACGGAGCACTATTCCATGCTGGCCAAGCGCATCATCCCCTGCCTCGACGTCAATGCCGGACGGGTGGTCAAGGGAGTCAATTTCGTCAATCTCGTCGACGCCGGCGACCCGGTCGAGGCCGCCCGGGCCTACGACCGCCAGGGCGCCGACGAGCTGGTTTTCCTCGACATCACCGCTTCGAGCGACGCGCGCGCCACCATGGTCGACGTGGTCCGGCGAACCGCCGGCGAAGTCTTCATCCCGCTGACCGTCGGCGGCGGCATCCGCAGCATCGGCGACATCCGCACCCTGCTGAACAACGGCGCGGACAAGATTTCCCTCAACACCGCCGCCCTCGACCGTCCGGAGCTGATCACCGAAGGCGCGCGGCGCTTCGGCAGCCAGTGCATCGTCCTGGCCATCGACGCCCGGCGGGTTCCCGGCTCCGCAGGACGGTGGCGGGTCCACACCCACGGCGGGCGGCGGGAGGTCGACCTCGACGCGGTGGAGTGGGCGAAGCGCGGCGTCGAACTCGGCGCCGGCGAAATCCTGCTGACCAGCATGGACGCCGACGGGACCTTGAACGGCTACGACTGCGAGCTGACCCGGGCGGTCTCCGACGCGGTGCCGGTCCCGGTGATCGCCTCGGGCGGCGCGGGAACTCTCGACCATCTGGCCGAAGTGCTGGACGCGGGCCGCGCCGACGCGGTGCTGGCGGCCAGCATCTTCCACTTCGGAACCTACACGATTCCCCAAGCGAAAGAATTTCTGGCCGCCCGCGGCATCCCGGTGCGTCAGACCCGGTAAGTCACCGCAGGAGCTCTCCGGGATGCAAGTTTCTCCCGTATAAGCGGATGTTGCGGATGTCGCCGGTGAAGTAGCCGTACGGCTCGTGAAGCATCCCGATGCCCGCGCCGATCGCCAAATGGGTGATGCTTTCATGCATTTCGGACGGCGCGATTACCGCGGAACCCTGCAAAACTCCGTTCAGATACAGCGACAAGGTGCTCAAATCGTAGACCACCGCGACTTTCTGCCATTGAT
>JAVBSD010000430.1:0-2806 GCA_031547325.1 Victivallaceae bacterium
CGGTCGAAAAGCTCGACGCCGCGCTGGCCGAACTGGAAAAGCGCGGCCTGCTGCCGCTGTACTTCGGCGCGATGCCCGGCATTCCCGTTGACATCATCGAGCGCATGGCCGATTCCGCCGCATTCCGCGACGCCGCGACGCCGGAGCAGTTGCTCGACGCCGTCTACCGGCTCGACCCCGGCCGCCGGCGGCAATTGCTGGAACTGGCCTGGCCGCAGAGGCGCGAAACAGGATTCTATCAGGTTCTGTCAATGCTGGAGTATGACCGAAGACTCGGCGGCGTCCTGCCTCCGGAGGAAACCGCCGCGCTGTGGGGCGTGGAGCTGCCGGCCGGCGCCACCCGTTTCGAAGTGCCGCTGACCGCGGACGACTACACCGTCCGCTGTTATCGCGAACAGAGCCGTGACCGTTTTTTTGTCGCCGGCCTGCTGCTCCCCGACGGCCGCGCGCAAATCAGCGAAGGCATAAACCATCTTGTTTCCGCCCATACCATAGCCGCGGGCGCGGGCGGCATTGTTTTTTCCTCCTGTGAAATCGAACCCGGCGGCCGACTCAACACCCTGGACCACAACTACCATTTCACCACCTCCGGCGGCCGGCCGGTCATCGAAGTCGAAGTAAGGACAAACCCATGATGCATTTCGTGACCCGAACCATTCTTTGCGCCCTTCTTCCTGTGGCCGCTTTCGCCGCGTCCCCCGAGCCGCTCCACCGGTCCGCCTCCGCCGGCAATTCCCTGCCGCTGCCGCTCGGCCACGTGCTGATCCTGACGCTCGACGACACGCCGCGGACCGTCGAAATCGCGCAAGCCTGGGCCGCAGAGCTGAAAAACCAGGGACTCCCCCTGGTCACCGTCGCTCCGGCGGGCTGGATTCAGCCCGCCGGGACGCCGCCGCCCGACGCCGTCGCCACCGTCGCCACCCCGGACGACGCCGGCACCGTGGTCAGGGCCGTCCGTTACGACTATTTCGATTACCGGTTCATGGAGTCCGGCCGCGGCCCCCGTCCCGGCCATACCTGCTACCAGCTCCTGACCCGCGATCAGGAATCCCCGGAGATGGCTTTCGGCGTCAACGGCCCGCCGATTCCGGAGGAGCTCGCCGCCATGCTGATCCCGGAATTTTCGGGACCGGTGCTGATCGACTGGCCGGAGGAAATTCCGTTCGAGCTCCTATACTCCGCCGCCGGTCCCGGCTTCTCCTCGGAGACCCTCTACCGCCTCGACGCGCCGCCGGAACGCTTCGACGCGATGATCGAGGAAGCGACGATGGTCCTCTACGCCCTCGACGATGACGGCTCGACGCCGGTTTATTTTTTCCTCAACAACGACGGCCTCGTCGGCGGCCCCGGCGGCTTCGCCGACGAGCTGAAACTGCGCATTCTCCATCCGGTCGAAAAATTCGACGTCGCGCTGAACGAACTGGAAAAACGCGGACTGCTGCGGCATTACCTCAAAACGCTGTACCGCGCCATGCCCTCCGACATGCTCGAACGCCTGGCCGATTCCGCCGCCTTCCGCACCGCCGCGACGCCGGAACAATTGCTCCTCGCCATCGACCGGCTCGCCCCCGCCCGCCAACGGCCATTGCTGGAGCTGGCCTGGGCGCGGCGGGGCGAAGCGACATTCGAGGAGCTCCTGCTGATGCTGGAGCACGACGCAAAACTCGGCGGCGTCCTGCCACCCGACGCCGCCGCCGCGCTGCGGGGCGAGGAAGTGCCTGCCGACGCGGTCCGCTTCGACCTGCCGTTGACCGCCGGCGACTACACCGTCCGCTACTATTCCCAAGGCGGCCGCCGCCTCTACGTCGCCGCCATGCTGCTCCCCGACGGCAAAGCGCGCGTCTGCGCGAGCGGCGGCAACACCTTACGTTCCGCCTGCGAGCTCGAACCCGGCTGGCAAATGAGCGTCGACCGCTGCAGCTACCGTTTCACCGCCTACGACGAACAACCCATCATTGAAGTCGAATTATTCGAAAGGATGTCCCGATGACGCATGTTTCAGCAACAATCGTCCGCTTCGCCGTTCTTCTGATGTTGGCCGCGTGGCTCCCCGCCTCCGCCGCGCCGCCGCCGACGGTGACGGCGAACTACCGGAACCACTACAACGAGAGCTTCGCCCTCGCTTCTTATTTCCTGCTCCCGGTGCGCCATGTCCTGCTGATGCCCGTCGACGATTCGCCGTGGAGCATCGGCATCGCCGAGTCGTGGGGCGAACGCCTGCGCCGGGAAAACGCTTACGCGGTCACCGTCGCCCTCCCCGGCTGGACGCAATCGCCGGAGCTGCCGCCGCCCGATTATCTGGCCTATATTTCCACCCGGCCCGGTCCGCAGGTTGAAATTCTCATCACCCGCTACCACTACTCCCGTTTCAACGCCAACCTGCCGCAGAACCGCTCCGGCCATTATTCCGGCATCACCTTCGACAACATCAAGGCGCAGACCCGCGAAGCCGGCGTCGCCTTCATCGCCGGCCTGTGTCCGGTCCCGCGGAACTCGACCGGCTGGGAGACCGATCCGCTGCCGGAGGATCTGGCGGCGATGCTGGTGCCGGAATTTTCCGGGCCGGTGACGGTCGAATGGCCGGAGGAGTTGCCCTTCCAGCTCCTCTATTCCTCCGCCGGTTACGGTTACGCCTCCGAAACCGTCTACCGGCTGGCGGTGCCGGAGCAGGAGTTCGACGCCGCCGCCGATGAAGCGCTGATGACGCTCTACGCGCTGAACGACGGCGACGATCTCTCCTACGCCATCTTCCGGATCGGCGGGGCAAGCAACAGGATTTTCCCGAGTGAACTCCAGATCCGCATCC
>JAVBSD010000452.1:0-2576 GCA_031547325.1 Victivallaceae bacterium
TGGTCCAGCTCTACGCCTATTGCGGCTTTCCCCGTAGCTTGAACGCGCTGGGGGCGTTCATGGCGGTGGTGAAGGAGCGGGAGGTGCAAGGACTCCGGGACGCCGAAGGGCCGCAACCCGGTCCGCCTCCGGCGGGCAAAAGCCTCGACTTCGGGACCGCGAACCAGACGAAACTCACCGGCGCGCCGGTCGCCGGGGCCTTGTTCGACTTCGCGCCGGCCATCGACGAATACCTGAAGGCCCACCTGTTCGGCGACATTTTCGCCCGGGACACCCTCGACTGGCGGACGCGCGAACTCGCCACCATTTCCGCGCTCGCCGCGATGGAGGGCGTACAGAGCCAGTTGGCTTCCCATATCCGCATCGGCAAATATAACGGCCTCGCCGACGCGCAAATCGACGCGGCGCTCGCCCTCGCGCGCGGCGCCGCCGACGCCGGGCCCGCGGTCAGCCCGTTCCCGGTGGGCGAAGCGAACACGGCCTATGCCGAATACTTCAGCGGGCAATCCTATCTCGCGCCGCTGACGAAGGACGCGCGGCTCAACGTCCCGATCGCCAACGTCACCTTCGAACCGGGTTGCCGCAACCATTGGCATAAGCACACCGGCGGACAGGTCCTGATCGCCGTCGGCGGCGCCGGCTATTACCAGGAGCGGGGCCTTGCGTCCCGCCGGCTGCTTCCCGGCGACGTGGTCGAAATCCCGCCCGACGTCGAACACTGGCACGGCGCCGCGCCCGACCGCTGGTGCGCCCACCTGGCGATAACCAGCAATCCGCAGACCAGCCAAAACACCTGGCTGGAGCCTGTTTCCGACGCCGACTACCGTGCCGCCACCGCCGAACGGTGATGGCCTTTCCCCCCCGAGGAGTCCGTTATGGATCGGCGCGATTTTTTGAAGGGCGCAGGCGCCGTCGCGGCGGGCGTGTTGTTGTCAAGCCGCTGGCCCTTGGCCGGCGCGGCGGAAAAAACGGCGCCGACTCCGCCCCCAAAGCCCACGGTGTATTTCACCCGCCGGATCGACGTGGACGGGCTGAAGGCGGTTTATCGGCGGGTCAACGGGAACATCGGCGGCCGAATCGCCGTCAAGGTGCACACCGGCGAGCCGGGCGGCCCCTACATTCTCCCGCGCGACATGGTCCGCGAGGTCATGACCCTCATGCCCGGCGCGACCATCGTGGAATGCAACGTCTTCTACGGCGGCCCGCGCCAAACCACCGAAGGCCACCGGGAGGTGCTGCAGGCGAACGGCTGGACGTTCGCGCCGGTGGACATCATGGACGCCGACGGCGAAGTCGACCTGCCCGTCCCCGGCGGCAAGTGGTTCAAGACGGTGGCGATGGGAAAAAACCTCGTCACCTACGACTCCATGGTGGTGTTGACCCACTTCAAGGGCCACATGATGGGCGGCTTCGGCGGCTCGCTTAAAAACATTTCCATCGGCTGCGCCTCCGGACAGGGCGGCAAAAAGCAGTTGCACCAGGACGGCGATCAGATGTGGGGCCACTCCGGAGAGCGTTTCATGGAAAACATGGCGGAAGCCGGGAAGGCCATCCAACACCATTTCGGGCCGCGGATGGCGTTCGTCAACGTCATGAACAATATGTCGGTGGATTGCGATTGCGCGGGCGCGGCCGCCGAAGCGCCCACGCTGGCCGACATCGGCATCCTGGCCTCCACCGATTTGTTGGCCGTCGAACAGGCCTGCATCGACCTGATCTACGCGTTGCCGGAGCAGGAGCGCCGCCACCTGGTCGAACGCATCGAATCCCGTAAGGGTCTGCGGCAATTGGAATACATGAACGAAATGAAGATGGGTTCGCGGCAATATGAGCTGGTTCGCCTGAATTGAACAGGACCGCCGCCCTTCTGGAACGTTCCAGCCCGCCCGAATGATGTTTTACATTTCCCGACCGGAGGCTGAATCATGCACATCCTGCTGGTGAACGGCAGTCCGAACCGTGGCGGCTGCACCCATCGCGCTTTGACCGAAATAGCGAAGACGCTGAACACCTTGGGTATCGACACGGAGGAGTTCTGGACCGGCAACAAGCCGGCATCCGGATGCCTGGGCTGCCGCCAGTGCGAAAAACTCGGCCGTTGCGTGATTGACGATCGAGTGCATGAACTGTCGGCGCTGGCGAAGAAGGCGGATGGCTTCGTTTTCGGATCGCCGGTTCATTACGCCGCGCCCGCCGGCGTGCTCGTTTCGCTGATGGCCCGGGCTTTCATTTCCGACTTGGCCGGGAACGGGAACCGGTCTTTCCGCCTGAAGCCGGCGGCGGCCGTGGTGTCGGCCCGGCGCTCCGGCACGACCGCCGCCTTCGATCAGCTCAACAAGTATTTCACCATCCAGGAAATGCCGGTCATCTCCTCCTCCTACTGGAACGCCGTGCACGGAGATACGCCGGCGGAAGTGGAGCAGGACACGGAGGGATTGCGGACCATGCGCGTCTTGGCTCGCAACATGGCCTACCACCTTCGTTGCAAGGAAGCCGGGGAGCGGGCCGGCGTCGCCCTGCCCGAACAAGAACCGCCGGTCTTCACGAATTTCATCCGATAGACCCGGAGAGGGGAT
>JAVBSD010000126.1:0-3670 GCA_031547325.1 Victivallaceae bacterium
CGGTCAGGAAGGTCTTCGACGGGGAGACGTAATTCGCCTGGGTATGACCGCCGTTCCGGCAGTTGTAGCCGTAGGTGGTCGGATATTGCGGCCAGTCCGGATTGGTATAGGCATAATACATGCTTTTGAAGGAATCACAGACCAGAATCCGCCCGTCCTCGTTGTCGTAATCGCGTACCAATACATAGAGCCAGGCCAGCGCAGTCGGATTGGAGTCCTGGATATGCACTCCGTTCGCGGAGCCCGCGCCGCAGGCGAAGCCCAGCGGCAGGAAACCGTTGTGATCGTCGGCGTAAAAGGTGAAGTACAGCCCCTGCTGCTTGCACTGGCTCAGACACTTGGCCGCCTGCGCCGCCGCCCGCGCCTTGGACAAGGCCGGCAGCAGCATACTGGCTAAAATTGCAATAATCGCAATCACCACCAACAGCTCAATAAGCGTAAAACTAAGACTCTTTTTCACCGCGTCCCTTCCTTTCGGTTCCTGTTTTCAATTCCCGGAATCGTCTTGAATCCCCCGAATGATCAGCTCGGGAGAAACCGTGTAAAATTTTACCGCCGGCTTCGGGTCTAGCGCCAGCGCGAAGGCCCGGCTGCCGATGGCGTTGAAATCGACCGCGACCGTACTGAAGTTCAAGGGACGGTTGAAGTCCCGATTGTCATAGCCGGTGACCCGGACCCGGTCGGAGCAATTGGCATGCTCCAGGTACCGCGTCGCGCCCAGCGCCAGCGAATCGTTGCAGCAGAGCAGCAAATCCGGCGGCGTCGGCAACGCCAGCAGCCGCTCCGCCCGGCTCGCTCCGTAATCAAACTGGTTGACCGCGTCTTCCGGAGTGGCCGCGACCACCCGGCTTTCGGACAGAATCACTCCGTGGTCCCGGGCGGCGGCCCGGAAGCCGTCGATGCGCCGCCGGTAGTTGGAGTCGGCGAGCTCCAGCGAAATCACCGCCGGATTGCGGCATCCCCGCGCGAAATAATAATCCGCGATCCGGTAGGCGCCGCCGAAATCGTCGTTGAAGATGCCGACCACATTGTCCGGGGTGTCGTCGAAGCCCTCGTAGCGGTAGTTGGCGCAAACCCAGCGTATTTCGGGATACTTCAGCGCCATGGCGCCGACCCGTTCCAGCCCGTCCGTTTCCAGCAGGATGATGCCGGCGAAGGCCAGGTCGCCGCGCCCGGCGTCAAAACCGATGTTCTCCTCGAGATCGCCGGAGAGCAGGATGATATCCATCCTGCCCGAGCGCGCCGCAGCGGTCATGCTCCGGTACATGGAGATGTCGAAGTTGTCCCGGGTGAAACGCTCCATCGCCGAATCCGCCACATAGAGTCCGCACAGCTGTTTGCGCCGTACCGGCGCCGTTTCCGGCGCGGAGACGAAGGTCCCCTTTTTGGGGCGGCGGTAGCAGACGCCCTCGCGGATCAGCTGATTCAGGGCCAGATCCACGGTCCGCATGCTGGCGCCCGCGGCTTCGGTCAACTGGTTGATGGGCGGCAGCGGGGTATGCGGCGGCAGTTCATGCTCCCGGATGTAGTGTTTCAACTGCTCCGTGATCTGCCGGTAAACCGGCTCCACCGCCGTCCGGTCCAATTGAAATTCGATGGTCACGACTTCGCCTGCCCGACTCTTGTGATTATACATGATTATAACTGACTATTTATCATTATACACAAAGTCCGGCCAAAAGTCAATAGGCGAATTGAAAAAAAACGACTTTTTTCGTTTTTATTCCTCCAAATGGGGAATGAAACAGATCCGCCTGCCCCCTGCTTTCCAACGTCTCCCAATTATAGTTCTTGGCAACAGGCTGCAATGGTGTCGCGGAAGAAGGAGAGCCTGCCTTCGATGATTATTTTGCAATATGCAGACTGCGTTTCATTGCACAAGGAATGAACGCGCAAGATGTTTTGGAAGACCTGGGGTCCAATTATGGCATTTTCCGCTTACACCCTTCTCGGCAACCAGAGGAATACCTCAACATGTTGACATAAATTCCAACACCTCAAAAAACACAGTTAAACAAAAGGCGGATTCATATCAGCGTCCGTTCACACCGCGAAACCTCGTGGAGTCATACCCCTGCCCCGGGCGGGGGGCCCCGGCGCGGCAAACAACGCTCTCCCCCCGCCCAAAACATTTTTCTGTTTTTTCACAAAGCACTATTGACTTTTCCTCTGACATTTGCTATACTTAAAAGAGTATCGATATGCGATACAATTTTTCAGCAAGTAGATGAAAGAATCGGAAGCGATGTTGAAAGCGGCTTACAAGCACGAACAATTGACCCGGCTGCTGCGGACGAAGTTGCGGCGGGGGGATTTTACCGATCAGCGGTTTCACACGGTGAAGCAGCTGATGACCACCTATCAGGTGAGCCAGGCGACTTTGACCCGGGCGCTGCAACCGCTGTTCAACGAAGGTCTGCTTTATTGCGTGCCGGGCAAAGGCACCTTCGTGCGTCCCGACGGGTTGAAGTCCGCCATCGTTACGGAGCCGGCGTCCGGCGCGATCCTATCGGTATTCTGCCTGGTTTCGGACCGGGATATTTTCATGGAATCGCACAACCAAGCCAACTGGGACGCGGCAAGCGGCATCATGCGCGGTCTGCTGGAGGCGGCGCGCGCCGGGCAGAGCCGTCTTCATTTGACGCCGATGGTGCCTGACATCAACAGCTTCCGGCAGCTGGCGCAGCAGCGGCAGGCGACGTTCATCTTTCTCGAATACTCTTACTTCGAGCCTCTGATCGAGCACTGTATCCGGCAGAAGCTGCCGTATGCGGTCTACTGCGGTCACGCGGCAAGCTCCCGGGCGTTGAATCAGGTCTGGCTGGATGTCGAACGCGGCGAATACTCGCTGGTGCGTTTTTTACTTGAACGCGGCCATCGGCAAATCGGGTTCGTCGGCGATCACGAAAATTCCCACCGCTTCCGGGGTTATCGCAGCGCCTTGCGCGAAGCGCGGATTCCGGTGGTCGGCGACTGGGCGCGTTACGACGATCCCGGGGGGACGGACCGGGCGGAGGAATTGACCCGGGAGTTGCTGGAACGCCACCCGGAAATGACCGCGGTCAGCTGCTCCACCGACGCCCGCGCCGCCGGAGCCTGGAAAGCGGCGGAAAAACTCGGCCGGAGCGTCGAAATCACCGGCCTCAACGGCGACGTCCCGGACGCGCCGTGGTTCTCGCTGCCGCTGGACTTCGCCGCAATCGGGACGGAACTGTACCGGATCGGGACGGATGTGGAGCAAACCGGCGGCAGCCAGGTCTCCTGCATTGTTCCCGACTGGGGAAAATATACCGAACGAGCAACCGCAACAACCGAACAGGAGGGATGAATCATGAGAAAAGCATTCACACTGATAGAACTGCTGGTCGTTATCGCCATTATCGCAATTCTCGCCAGCATGTTGTTGCCGGCGCTGTCGAAAGCGCGGGCGGCGGCGCAGAAGATCAAATGCATCAGCAACCTCAAGCAGATCGCGTTGACCGTGACCATGTACGTCAACGATTCCGGCGATTACATGCCGCCGTCGACCATCACCACGCCGAACTGGCCGGGCGTGGTCAACTGGGCGGGAGCGTTGATCGCCTGGGAGCAGGGCGGCGGCGTGGCCAAGGCCTATGACTTCAATTTCCCGATGTGTCCGTCGACTTCGATCGCCTATCCGACGGGCATG
>JAVBSD010000098.1:0-3197 GCA_031547325.1 Victivallaceae bacterium
GGCTTGACTTCGCCGCGCTCCTCCAACGGCAGGTCGACGATCAGCAGCCCGTCGATGATACTATACATGCGTCGAAGCAATTTTTCGAGCCCGAAGCTGAAGAAAATGTTGTAATATCCGAAGAGCACCAGCGGCGTCTCCGGGAAGCGCCTCCGGAGCCTCCCGGCGAGTTCGAGCAGATCGTCGAAGGTCGTTCCGGCGGCCAGCACCGTCTGCCCCGCCTCCTGGATCACCGCCCCGTCGGCGGTGGGATCGGAAAAGGGAATGCCGATTTCAACGACGTCGGCTCCGGCTTCGATGGCGCGGGCGATGGTCTCCTCGCTCGCGGCCAGGTCGGGATAGCCGGCGGTGAAGTAGGTCACCAGGGCGCGGCGGTTGGCGTCCCGGCATTTCCGAAAGGTGTCTGCGATGCGGTTCATCAGGGTTTTTCCTTATGCGTTTTGACTGTCTTTGAGGTTTTGAGTTCGCGCCCGGATGGCGCGGCCGGCTCGGTTCCATGTTCCGTACTTGGGGCTCCGCCCCTCGTACTCCACCATCGCCGACCGGGCGGCTCCGCCCGGCCTCCCGGCCGGGCTTCCTTGGAGTTTCGCCCGCTGAGGCGGGCGACCAGCTTATGCAGCTGGATCGCACCAGGTCCACGGGACCTGGACCATGGCCTTGCTTCGCGGCGGCCCCTTTTTTATTTTTTATAATTTTTGATGTTGTCCATGTCTTTGTCGCCGCGGCCCGAGAGGCAGACGACGACGGCGGCGCCGGCGGGGAGGGCGCGGGCGCGCTTGACCGCCTCGGCGACGGCGTGGCTCGACTCCAGCGCCGGAATGATGCCTTCGAGGCGGCTCAACAGGTCGAAGGCCTCCAGCGCCTCGGCGTCGTCGATCACCGCGTACTCCACCCGCCCCGAATCGTTCCAGGCGGCGTGCTCCGGGCCGACCCCGGGATAATCCAGCCCGGCCGAAATCGAATAGGCTTCGCGGATCTGCCCCTCCGGGGTCTGCAAAAGATAGCTTTTGCTGCCGTGGAGCACGCCGACCCGGCCCGCGTTGATGCTGGCGGCGTGTTCGCCCGAGGCCAGCCCGAGACCGCCGGCTTCGACCCCGACCAGCCGGACCGAGGCGTCGCCGATCAACGGCGCGAAGAGCCCGGCGGCGTTGCTGCCGCCGCCGACGCAGGCGATCGCCATCTCCGGCAGTTTGCCGGTTTTGGCCAGCATCTGGGCGCGGGCCTCGCGGCCGATGACGCTTTGGAAATCGCGGACCATCGCGGGGTAGGGGGCCGGGCCGGCGACGGTGCCGATGACGTAAAAGGTGTCCTCGACCCGCGCCGTCCACTGGCGCAGCGCCTCGTTCATCGCGTCCTTCAAGGTGGCGGAGCCGGAGTCGACGCCGGTGACCTTCGCGCCCAGGGTGCGCATCCGGTCGACGTTGGGCGCCTGGCGGGCGATGTCGACCGAACCCATGAAGACTTCGCACTCCATGCCGAAGAGCGCGGCCGCGGTCGCGGTCGCGACGCCGTGCATTCCGGCCCCGGTTTCGGCGATCAGCCGTTTTTTGCCGAGGCGGCGGGCCAGCAGCACCTGGCCCAGGGTGTTGTTGACCTTGTGGGCGCCGGTGTGGTTGAGGTCTTCGCGTTTGAGGTAAATTTGCGCGCCGCCGGCGTAGGCGGAGAGGCGCCGGGCGTGGTAAAGCGGGGTTTCCCGCCCGACGTAGTTGTGGAGCAGTTCGTCCAGCTCCCGCTGAAAATCCGGGTCGTTGCGGGCGGCGCGGTAGGCCGCGTCGAGCTCGTGAAGGGTGCTCATCAAGGTTTCGGCGACGTACTGGCCGCCGTAGATGCCGAAGTGGGTGTTCATGACTGGATCCTTTCCGCAAGGTTTTTTATTTTCGTATGATCTTTGATGCCGGGGGAACGTTCCACGCCCGAGGCGGTGTCGAGGCCCCAGGGACCGACCCGTTCGAGCGCTTCGGCGGCGTTGGCGGGAGTGATGCCGCCGGCCAGAAGACAGGGGCGCAGCGCCGCCGCTTCGCGCGCCAGCTCCCAGTCGCAGCACAGTCCCGAGCCGCCGCAGGGAGCGTCGAGCACCATCCGGTCGGCGGGGTAACGGGCGAAGTCCGCGAGCTGGGAACGGTCGGAGAGATGGACCGCCTTCCAGATCCGGGCGCGGTCGAATTTGGCCGCGAATTCCGGCGGTTCGTTGCCGTGGAGCTGGACGATGTCGACGATGCGTTGGTCGAGCAGCCGCCGCACCAGCGCCGGATGGGGATCGACTACCACCGCCACCCGCAGGGCGAAGAGCTCCGGCGCCATTTCCTCAAGCAGCGCGAAATCAATGCGCCGCGGCGACGCCGCATGCAATACGAAGCCGAGGTAATCGGCGTAGCGGCCGGCGCATTCGGCGTCCTCGCGGTTGGTGAGGCCGCAGATTTTCAGCACGGTTTCGCTCATGGCAGGAACTCCCGCAGCTTGTCGCCCGGCCGTTCGGCGCGCATCAGGGTTTCGCCGATCAGAAAGGCGTCGACGCCGGCACGGGAGAGCTCCAGCACCTCCTCCGGCGTCGAAAAGCCGCTCTCGGCCACCCGGATGGTCCCGGCGGGAACGGCCGCCAGCAGCGAACGCATCACGCCGCGGTCGAGTTTGAAGGTTCTGAGGTCGCGGCAGTTGACGCCGACGATCGGGACTTCGGCCTCCAGCGCCGCGTCGAGTTCGGCGGCGTCGTGGACTTCGGTCAGGACGGCCAATCCGGCGTCGCGCGCCGTTTGCAGCAGTTCTTGGAAGCGGCGTCGTGGCAGCAGCGCCAGGATCAGCAAGCCCGCGTCGGCCCCGGCGGCGCGGGCCTCCAGGATCTGGTATTCGTCGAAGATGAAGTCCTTGCGGAGCAACGGGATGTTTACCGCTTTGCGGGCGATTTTCAGGTTGTCGAGGCTGCCCAGGAAGTAGTGGGGCTCGGTCAGCACCGACAGCGCCGCCGCACCGGCCACCTTCAGTTCCAGCGCCAGTGCCAGCGGCCGGAAATCCGGCCGGATCAGCCCTTTGGACGGCGAGGCCTGCTTAACCTCGGCGATGACTGCCGCTCCGGCGCGGCTCCGCAGCGCCGCCGCGAAATCCGGCGGCGGCGGCAGCGAGGCGATCAGTTGTTCCAGCTCTTGAACCGGCCGCGCTTCGCGCCGAGCCGGCAGCTCGGCCCGGAGTTTTCCGACAATGGT
>JAVBSD010000262.1:0-7922 GCA_031547325.1 Victivallaceae bacterium
AAAAGGGGCCGCCGCGAAGCAAGGCCAGGTCCAGGTCCCGTGGACCTGGTGCGATCCAACTGCATAAGTTGGTCGCCTGTCTAAACAGGCGAAACGGTAAGGAAGCCCGGCCGGGAGGCCGGGCGGATCGACCCGGTCGGCGATGGCACACTTTTGAGGGAGCAACGCGTCCCTCAAAAGTGCGCTCGGAGCCGGGCCGGCCGCGGCATCAGCCGCGAACCAAAAACCTCAAAGACAGTCAGAAAAAACAAAAGACGCTCTCACGGCCGCGCCATCGAAGCGCGAACCAGCCGCCTTGGGGGCCGTCCGGTGAATTTCGAACGGAGTTTTACGGAGAAGAACGGAGAGGAACGGATGCGGGAGAGCGTATTTCGCATAAGCGCACATATTGCCCGAAGCTGCCTCCACTCAGTCTGCGATACCGCAAAAACGGAATATTTTTAACAATTCCGCGCGATTGACATTGCCGGGTTCGGGAGTTACAATACTCCAATGCCATATGTCAGCATCGGGAAAAGTGTTTCATGAAGCTCAACAAAATCGCGGGTGCAATGATGGGTTTGGCGGCGTTGGCGGCGGCGGCCGCTCCGGCGGTGCCGTTGGCGCGTCTGCCGGAGGGGTGGAGTTTCGGGCAGGAGGCCGAGTGGGAGCCGACGCGGATCGAATGCTATGAAGAGTGGCAGTTGATGCGGAATTCGACCGTCGAGCCGTGGGGCGGGATGCAGGATTTTTCCGTCGCGGCGGAGCTGGGGTGGAACGACGCGGGACTCTATTTCCGTTTCGACGTCGCCGACTCCGAGGTCGGGAACGACCGGAAGCCGGCGCAATTGTGGCAGCGGGACTGCGTTGAAATCTTTCTGGCGCCGCCGGAGGGCGAACTCTTCCGTTCCCCGGAGGGCAACCTCGAATTTCTCCAGATTCTGGTGGGCGCGCCCGACGAGGCGGGCAACGCGGGCCGTTACATCTGCGCGAACGCGCCGCGCGACGCCGGAAAATTGCAGATCGACGCGCGGCGTACCGCCGACGGCTACCGCATCGATCTTTTCGTCCCGCGCGAGGTGCTCGGCGACTGTTCGTGGGGCGAGAACAAAACCATCCGCATGCAGATGCTGGTCGACGACGTCGACCCCCGGGACGGGGACGGCATCCAGTGCCGGGTCTTCAGCCTCGGCGGGCAAAAGGGCCTGTTCAGCACTTCGGCGGCGGATTACCTGCCGTTCCGGCTGGGCGCTTCGGGGCCGGTTTTGCTCGATCCGTTCTGGCGCGCCGGGGTCGAAACCTCTTTCGGGGGAACGGTCGCGGTCGATGCGGCGCCGTTCGGCGAGACGCTCCGGGCCGAAGTGGCCAATGCCGCCGGGGAAACGCTGCTGACCCGGGATTTCCCGGCGGAGGGCGGCGAATTCGCCCTGCCGGCGGAGCTGGCGGACGGCTTTTACACGCTGAATTTGTCGCCGGTCTGGAATGAGACTTTGCTCGGAACGAGGCAATTCGAAATCGTTTCCTTCGCCGGGCTGAGTCAAAGGCTGGCGCGGGTCGACCTGGCGACGCTGGCGGCGGAGGATCCGTGGCGGGCGGCCGGGTGGATGGCGGTGGTTTCGACGATCGAATTCGCCCGGGCCGCGGCCGGGGAGCAGAATTCGCCGGCCAATTTGCGTTCGGCGCTGCGCGAATTGCAATGCCGCCTGGCGCTGCTCGACGACGCGCCGCTGCCGGAGGATGTCGATGAATTGCGGCGGCTGCTGGAATTGAGCCGCGGCTTCGAGGCGCAGATCGCGGTGGAATTCAGCCGGTCGACCCGGCAATTTCTGAGCACCGTGTCCATTCCGTGGGGTGATTTCCCGCTGGTCAACGCGCAGATCCGCGAGTTCGCCACCGCGGAAGAGGCGCAGGCCCGGCTGGAGCTGATGCGGAGCCTGTCCAGCGCTTCGGAGCCGCTCGAATTGCCCGGCGCCGACGAAGCGTTTTTCGGCGCCGGCCACCTCTTCGGCGACGGCCTCTATCCCGACCTGGAGCCGGAGTCGATGGCGACCCTGGCCATCGGCCACGCGCCGCGCCAGGCCTACCGGCTGAACTTCGCCGACGCGGCGCAGCTGACCTTCGACGCGGTCGCCGTCACCGATGAAGCCTCAGAAGCAGTGCGCCTTCGGGCCGAAAAACTGGCCGCCGGCCACGGCGTCCCCGTGATCCCCCTGGCCGAACGCAATCGATATCAGGCGGTGCTGATCGCCGGCATCATTCCGGCCGGGGAATTCGACAGTTACTGGCACAGCTTGTACGGCATTGCGACCGATTCGATTTTTTTCCGCCGGGGAAATCTGCTCTTCGAGACCACCGGGACGCCGCGCCGGCTCGGCGAGGAATTCGCCCGTTTCCTCCTGGCCGGCAAGCCGCTGACCAAGGAGCTGGCCGAACACTTCCGCCGACTGCGCGCCGAAGCGCTGCCGGAGGCGACGGACCCGGCGGGGGAGGCGGCCGCCGGGGAATTGTGGGTCGGCGACCTCCACACCCACACCATCTACTCGGACGGCTCGGTGACGCCGGCGGGGCTGATGGCCGAAGCGCCCTACGCCGGGCTGAGCTTCCTGGTGATTTCGGACCACAACGTGATTTCGGGCGGCCTGGCGCTGGAACGGACGGCGGCGGAATCGGGCTGCGCCTTTCCGCTGATAGTCGGCGAAGAGATCACCATGAACAATAAATTTCACCTGAACCTCTACCCGCTGACCGAAGCCGTCGACTGCAATCTGCCCTTCGCCGAACTGGTGGCCGAGGCGCGGCGGCAGGGCGCGGCGATCCAGTGGAACCACCCGACGGTCTACGGCACCAGCCTGAACCGTTACTGGCACGGCGGCGGCGACATCGCCGACCGGCCCGGCATCGACGCGATCGAACGCAACCTCGAACACTTCGAGCGCTGGCGCGACGCGGGCAAGCTGCCGGTCTACACCGGCAGCACCGACAGCCACATGGGCATCTTCGGCCACTACGACGCCACGGTGATCCGGACGAAAGAATTTTCCGGCTCCGAACTGGCGCGGGCGGTCCTGGAACGGCGGGCGGCGATGATCAACTGCCGGCTGCCCGGCTACGTCTACGGCGACCCCGAAATGGCCGAAGCAACCGCCGCCGCGCTGCGCCAACCGGAAGCGACCCTGGCGCGCTTTCACACCCGACTGGAACACGCCCTGTCCGGCATGGACATGGCGCGTTATATCGAACTCTCCGACAACCGCTACCACGGTCCGAACTGTTTTTCGCTGATCGATCCCGCCAGCGACCGGACGGACTTCGAGGAACTCTGATGCAACTCGGCACTTCACGCGTCGACATCACCCCCAGAGTCGGGGTGGAACTGGCGGGCTTCGGCCCCTATCTGCACCGTTACAGCGTCGGCGTCAGGTCGCCGCTGATGGCCAAGGCGCTGGCTTTCGAGGCGGGCGGCCAACGCGCGCTTCTGATCAACTGCGAACTGATCGGTCTCGGCGCCGAAATGTGTTCGGAGGTGGCGGCCCGGATCGCGGAACAGGTCGCCGGCCTCGACGCCGGCGCGATTTTGATCACTTGCACCCACACCCACTCCGGGCCGGCCTCGACGCCGATGACCGGGTGGGGCGAAATCGACCCCATTTATCTGGAACTGCTGCCGGACAAGCTGGTCAAGCTGGGCTGCGCCGCTTTCGAAAACCTGGAAGAAGCCTCGATGAGCTACGGCGAAGCCCGCTGCGACAATATCGGGCTCAACCGCGAACGCGAACAAGACGCGCCGCCGCTTGAGGTCGTGCTCGATCCGGCGTGGCGTTCGCAGGCCCCGGAACACACCGACACCGTGGTCCGGGTGCTCAAGTTCACCCGCGCCGACGGCTCGGTCGCGGCCTTCGCGGCCAACTTCGGCTGCCACCCGGTGGTGTGCTGCCAGGAGACCCGCTACCTCCACGGCGACTTCCCGGCGATCGCCATGGTGGCGCTGGAACAGGAATTCCCCGGCGCCGCCGGCATTTTTCTGCAGGGCGCCCAAGGCGACATCAACAGCTGCGTGGTTCACAAACCCGAGGAGGAGGCGCTGCGGGCGCTGGATGTGATCGCGGCCCGTTTCGCCGCCTCGATCCGCGCCGCGATGGCCGCCGCCAAACCCGCCCCCGTCGACCGCGTCGCCTTTTGCCGCAAAACGCTGAGCCTGACGCCGCGCGCCGGCTTCGGCCCCGCGACGCTCGACGGGCTGGAAGCCGAACAGCTGGCGGTGCTGCGCCGTCCCGGAATGCGGGATGACGATCATGCCGGCCGCATGGCGATGGTGACCTGGAACGCGGTGCGCGACATCCGCGCCAAGCTGGCCGCCGACCCCGGCTACCGCACCCGGGTCCCGGTCGCCGGCATCCGGCTCGGCGGGGTCGAACTGCTGGGCGCGCCCTTCGAAATCATGCAGATGATCAAGAACGAGGTGGTCGCCGGAGCGCGGGCGGAACATGTGCTGGTGCTCGGCTTCGCCTGCGGCTACTTCGGCTACGCGCCGGACCGCGAAATCGCGGAACGGAAACGCGGCAGCTACACCACCGACGTGGTGCCGATGTTTTTCGGCGAGCCGCCTTTTGAAGACATTCACGGAGAATTGGCCGCGGGCCTGCTGGAAATCGACGGGGAATTGGCATGAAAATCGGAACCTCCCACTGTGACATCACCCCGCGGGTCGGGGTGGAAATGGCGGGCTTCGGCCCGTTTCTGAACCGCCACAGCATCGGCGTCCGATCGCCTTTGATGGCCAAGGCGCTGGCGCTGGAGGTCAACGGCGACCGGCTGCTGGTCATCAACTGCGAGCTCTGCGGCCTGGTCGAAGAGTTCTGCGACCGGGTCGCCGCCGGCATCCGCGAACGCCTGCCGGAGCTGGCGCCGGAACGCATTTTGATCTGCTGCACCCACACCCATTCGGGTCCGACGACCTACAGTTCGATCGGGTGGGGAGAAAAAGATCCGGTCTACACCGAACTCCTGCCGGGCCAACTGATCGAGCTCGGCATCCGCGCCTGGGAACGCCTGGAGCCGGTGGAGATGAGCTACGGCAAAGCGCCGTGCGAACACATCGGACTCAACCGCGAACGCGAGCAGGATGCTCCGCCGCTCGAAGTGGCGCTCGATCCGGAATGGCGTTCCAAGGCCCCCGGCTTCACCGATACAGAAGTCCAGGTGCTCAAGTTCACCCGCCCCGACGGCTCCGTCGCGGCCTTCACCGCCTACTTCGGCTGTCACCCGGTGGTGTGCTGCCAGTTGAGCCGCTATTTCCACGGCGACTTCCCGGCGCTCGCCCTGGCGACGCTGGAGCAGGAATTTCCCGGCGCCGCCGGCATTTTTCTGCAAGGGGCGCAGGGCGACGTCAACAGCTGCGTGGTTCACAAGCCCGAAGCGGAATCGCTGCGGGCGCTGGACGTGATCGCGGCGCGTTTCGCGGTCTCGGTCCGCGCCGCGCTGGCCGCCGCGGAACCGGTCGCGGTCCCCGGCATCGCCGCGGTCCGCCGCCGGGTGGAATTCACGCCCCGGCGCACCTACCGGCCGGAAGAATTGGACGCCATGATCGCCGGACAGCGCGCCAAACTCCACGCGCCCGGGGCGCGGGAAACCGACTGGGCCACCGGCATGGCGATGGTGACGGTGCTGGCGCTGGAGAGAATGCGCGCCAAACTCGCCGCCGATCCCAATTACCGCACCCGGGTGTTCCTGGGCGGCGTCCGCCTCGGGACGGTAGAATTGCTGACCACGCCGCTGGAAATCATGCAGATGATCAAAAACGAGGTGACGGCGGCGGCGGCGGCGGAGCATCCGATGGTGCTGGGCTTGTGCCACGGCTGCCGCGGCTACGCGCCGGACCGGGAGATCGTCGCCCGCGACCTGGCCTCCGGCGACGGGTACACCACCGACGTGGTGCCGCTGATCCTGGGCGAGCTGCCCTATCTGGATATTCACTCCGAGCTGGCGGCGGCGCTGCTGGAGATCGACGCCGAACTCAACCGTTGACTCTCGGATACGGCGGCAGGGAATTGAGGAACATTTCTCCGTAGCGCTTGGTCGCCAGCCGGCGATCGAGCACCACCACCATGCCCGTATCGGTGGAGCTGCGGATCAGCCGGCCCACGCCCTGCCGGAATTTCAACACCGCTTCCGGCAGGGTGTAGGCCATGAACGACCCCTTGCCGGCGGCTTCGAGCCGGTCGCAGCGCGCCTTGATCAAGGGATGCGACGGCACCGCGAAGGGCAGCTTGGTGACGATGACGTTGCTCAGCGCCTCGCCGGGAACGTCGACGCCGGTCCAGAAGCTGTCGGTGCCGAACAGCACCGAATTGACGTCGCGCTTGAACTCCTCCAGCAGCGCCGAACGGCTCCACCCCTCGCCCTGGATCAGGAGCGGAATGCCGCGCGCCTCGAACCACCCGCGCAGCGCGGCGGCGCAACTGCGCAGATTGCCGTAGCTGGTGAACAGCACGAACGCCTTGCCGCCGGACATTTCGACGTACCTGGGAATTTCCGCGATCAGCGCCCCGATGTACTCCTCATCCTTGGGATCGGGCAGATGGCGCGGCAAATACAGCTTGACCTGCTCCGGGTCGAAAGGCGAATCGAGCATCAGCGGCTCCCCCCCCTCGTACCCGACCCGCCCGACATAGTAGTCGAACCGGCGGTCGACGGTCAAGGTCGCGCTGGTCAGAATCACCGGGAAATTGCGGCGAAAGAGATGGGTGCGCAGGATCTCCGCCACATTCAGCGGCGCCGCCTGGAGCACGATGTTGTCGCGCTCCTTTTCCACCCAGTAAACCGATTCGGGAACCCCCATGGCGATGAAATTGGTGATGGAGTCAAGAAATCCGGCGCAGCGCGAAATGTAAGATTCGAGCTCGGTACGCAGGCTCTTGTCCTCGGTGTCGCCGGCGCAATCGGTCAGCGCCAGCCGCAGCCGCGACAGCCGCAGCCCCAGAAGATCGGGAAACCGCGCCGCTTCCCGGACCGGGCGGATCGATTCGTTGACCTCGGCCAGGTACTGTTCGAAAAGCGCGAAAAAAACCTTGGCGGCGTCCTTGAGCTCTCCGACCTCGCGGCGCAGCGCCAGCGTGTCGGCCCCGGCGCGCATCAACAATCCGCGCGCCGTGTCCGGATTGTAAAGCCGGTTCAAAAAAGCGATGAAACCCACCTGCGACACCCGCAGCCCCAGGTGCTCGGCGGCGCAATCCTCCAGGGTGTGCGCCTCGTCGAAAACCACCGCCTGATAGCGGGGCAGCAGGCTGGACAGCTGCTCCTCGTCGTCGGTCTGCATTTTCAGGTCGGCGAAAAACAGCGCGTGGTTGGCCACGATGATGTCGGCCGATTCCCAGGAAAGACGCGCCCGCCAGTAAAAACAGCGCCGGAAAAATTCGCAGCGGTTGCCCATGCAGTTGCCCGCCTCGCAGCAGACGTGACTCCACGCCGCGCCGTCGAAATTGATCTTCACCGAATCGCGGTCGCCGTCGGCGGAGTCTTCGCTCCACCGGTGAATCCGGTCGATTTCGCCGGAGACCGTCGCCGCCGCGATCAGCGCGTCGCGGCGGTCGCCGCTCGTCATGGCCAACCGGCGGCGGCACAGGTAGTTGCTGCGCCCCTTGGCCAGCGCCGCCTTGAAATCGATCCCGGTCAGCGACCGCAGCAGCGGCAGGTCGCGCCGGATCAGCTGTTCCTGCAAATTGATCGTCCCGGTAGTCACCACCACCGGATGCGGCAATTGCTGCGCCAGGTAGATCAGCGGCACCAGGTAGGCGAAGCTCTTGCCGACCCCGGTCGGCGCTTCGACCGCCAGATTGCGCCCCGCGGTCAGCGCCGCCGCCACCGCCCTGGCCATCTGCGACTGCTGCGACCGGTATTCATAGGGACGGCCGCCGTATTCGGCGGAAAAACGCAGCGCCCCGTCC
>JAVBSD010000292.1:0-6093 GCA_031547325.1 Victivallaceae bacterium
AATGCGCCGTTGAGCTTGCGCGACAGCTCCCAGCCTTCGCTGCCCGGAAAGAGCACGAAGTCGCCGCCGAAGATGACTCCGGCCGCCGCCGCCAGCAGCGCGACGGCGGCGCCGGCGGGCAGGATCAATCGGTCGAGGGGAAATTTCATGGAGGGTAATATACCATCTCCGGCCCCGGAATGCCACCGGAACGGCGGCTTTTTTTTCCGCGTCGGGGGATTGCAAATGCCGCCCGTTGGATTATATTACTCCATTGTACGACAACCGTGAATATTTCCCCGAAGGCATGTTGATGGCGGAACCTGTCAATCCCAAGCCCGGCGACCGGCGCGAAGGCTTCCGGCTGCGAAGTTTGTTTTTTCTGATCCTGGCGTTGCTCCTGGTGCTGGCGCTGTGGAGCTACAATCCGGCGGACAACTCGGTGCTGGCCGAAGGCACCGGCGCGCCGCTTTCAAACTGGATCGGAGGCATCGGCGCCTGGGTCGCCGGCTTCAGCTATTATGTGTTCGGCCTGGCCGGCTGGGTGATCGCGCCGGCGGTCGTGCTGCTGGTCGCGCGCTGCGTGGTCCCGGGCAAACCCCGGGGACGCGGGGCGCTGTGGGGACTGACGGTGCTGGGCCTGGGCGCGGTGCTGCTCTTCGGGCTCGCGCCGCGCGCCTTCCTCGAACAGACCGCGAGGCTCGGACTCGGCGACGCTTCCGTCCCCGACTCGGCGCTCTCCGGCGGCGTCCTGGGACAAGTTCTGGTCGCCCCGGCGACCGAAGCCGCCCAGCATCAGGCGGCGCTTCCCGAAGGCATCCTGCGCCGCTGGCTGGGGCCGATCGGCGTGATGCTGATCGGCTGGGCGCTGATTTTCGGCGGCGCGATCCTGATCTACCTCGCCCACTGGCGCGGATTCATCTCCTGGCGCAAAGTCGACGCGGTCGGCGAAAGCTTCCTCGACAAGGTCGGCGGCATGGTCCGGCGCGACAGCCCGCCCGCCGCCGAAACGCCGCCGAAGCCCTTCGTCCCGCCGCCCGCCGCCCAAGCCGAGCCCGAAGCTGAAACCGGGGCCGAACCGCCGCAGCCCGGCCGCCTCCAACGGCTTCTGAACCGCTTCAAGGGCGGCGCCGGCGAAGAGCCCCCGGCGCCCCCCGCCGCGGCGCCGGAAGCGCCGCCCCAGAGCTTCATCGAGGCCCTGGCCCGGGCGCCGCAGCCGCAACACTTCGAGCCGGCGCCGACGCCGGTTTCCGCGCCGGCCCCCGCGCCGGCCCCCGCGCCGGCGGTTCCGGAGCCTCCTCCGTTCCCCGCTCCGGCGGTTCCGCCTCCCGCGGCGCCGCTGCCGCCGCAGCGGACGGTGGGCGAAGCCGTCGGGATGCCGCCGCCGCCCGAGGTGCCGGAATCCGGCGGGCGCAACGCCTCGCCGCCGAGCTTCCAGCTGATGACCGGCGTCTACGCCCTGCCGCCGGTGTCGATGCTGGCCGAGGGCAAAGGCCCCTCCGGCGAAGATTTCCAGGCGATCGTCGCCGCCAAGGAGCGGCTGCAGCGGACGCTGGAGGATTTCAAAATCAACGGCCAGGTCACCGGCCACCTGACCGGCCCGCAGGTCACCCGTTACGAAATCAGCCTGGCTTCGGGCGTCCCGGTCAGCCGGATTTCGGTGATCACCAACAACATCCTGATGAATATGGAGACCATGAGCATCCGCATCCTGGCTCCGATCCCCGGCAAGAACGTCGTCGGCGTCGAAGTGCCGAACCAGGAACGCGAAACCATCACGCTCCGCAGCATTTTCGAATCCGACGAATGGCGTAACAACAAGGGCGAGGTCCCGGTGGTGCTGGGCAAAAACGTCTCCGGCAAGCCGGTGGTGATGGACCTGGCCAAGGCCCCCCACCTGCTGATCGCCGGCGCCACCGGATCGGGCAAGAGCGTGTGCGTCAACTCGCTGATCATGAGTCTGCTGTTCAAATTCCACCCGCAGGATCTGCGGATGATCCTGGTCGACCCCAAGGTGGTGGAGTTCACCTTTTACCAGACCTTGCCCTTCCTGATCACCCCGGTGATCAACGAGGCCAACAAAGCGCTGCTGGCCCTGCGTTGGGCGGTCAACGAGATGGAAAAACGCTACCGCATGCTGGCCACGGCCCGCACCCGCAATATGAAGGAATACAACGAGCGGCCCAACGCCCGCGCCGAGGTCATCGGCGCCGACGGCCTGCCGTTGCCGGAAAAGCTGCCGCTGCTGGTGATCATCGTCGACGAGTTCGCCGACCTGATGATGGGCGAACGCGCCGTGCGCAAGGACGTCGAAACCGCGATCGCCCGCATCGCCCAGAAGGGCCGCGCCGCCGGCATTCATATCGTGCTGGCCACCCAGCGCCCCTCGCGCGACGTCCTGACCGGCATCATCAAAGCCAACCTGCCGACCAAAATCGCCCTGCGGGTCGGGTCGCAGATCGACAGCCGGGTCATCCTCGACAACATCGGCGCCGAGGACCTCCTCGGCTACGGCGACATGCTGCTCCTGCCCCCCTCCAGCCCGATGCTCGAACGCATCCAGGGCACCTGGGTCAGCAACGACGAAGTCGAAAAGGTGGTCAATTTCATCTCCGTCCAGGCCAAGCCGGAATTCAACGACAGCGTCGTCTCCGACCCCGACGACGAAGAGGAGGAGCCCGTCCGCGGCAAGGGCAAAAACGGCAAGGGCGCCGCCCGCGCCGATTCCGGCTTCGACGACGACGACGAGGAGGAGGAATACGCGCCGATGCCCGCGCTCGATCCGATTGTCGCCAGGTATTTGAAGGTCGACGACGACGACCTGTTCAAACAGGCGCTGGAGATCGTGATCGCGGAGCGGCAGGCCAGCACCAGTTATCTGCAGCGGCGGCTGCGCATCGGCTACAACCGCGCCGCCGATCTGATCGACGAGATGGAGCGCCGCGGCATCGTCGGATCGGCGCGCGACGGCGGAAGCAAACGTGAAATCATGGTTTTCGACGAAATTACCGGGGAGTAAAATATGACCAGCCAAGACGATTCAGAGCGCCGCGCCAACGACCTGCCGCTGGAATTCGACAGCGAGTCCGCCGAGCCGGTCGACGCCACCGTCGCCGCGCGCAACGCCGGCGGAGGACTGGTCAATTCCGCTCCGGAGCCCGAACCCGTTCCGGCGGCCGCCAAGCCGGCCCCGGCCGCGCCTCCGCCCGAATACCAGCGCCCGAAGCCGATGATCAGCGCGGTGCGGCGGCCGGATTCGCTGACCACCCAGAGCATCTCCGACGAGCAGCGGGTCGCGGCGCGGACCATCCGCGCCAGCGCGCTGCCGGGCGCCAAGCACGCCGAGCATGCCCGCCGGGTCCAGATCCAGTACGGCCGGGTCCTCGCCGAGCAGCGCAAGAAGTCGAACCATTCCATCGACGGCGTCGCCGCCGCGACGATGATCCGCTCCGATTACCTCGAAGCGCTGGAGCGCGAGGACTTCGAACGCCTGCCGCCGCCGGTCTATGTGATCGCCTACGTGCGCAAGCTGGCCAAGTTTTACCACCTGGCCCCGGAGCTGACCGAGGAGCTGATCGGGGAAGTCAAGGAACGGCTGGAGTATACGGTGCCGGAGGAGGTGCTGTCGCGCCTCGAATTCGCCTCCGAGCCCTGCGAGGAAAACGAGCGCACCATGAAGCGCATTCTGCTGGGGCTTTTCATCGGCGTGCCGCTGGTGATTCTGCTGATCGTCTTCGGAATCCTCTTCGCGACGCGCTCCAGCTCCGAAACCGCGGCCCCCGCGCCGGGGCAGCAGAGCCGGCTGGCGGAGTCCGAGGTCGAATTCCTGCTCCCCCAACCGGTGCTGGAGATCCCGGAGCTGCCGCGCCGCTGAGCCGGCGCGAGGAGACGGGATGACGATCTTTCACCACGGCAATCCGCTGATCGACAGCCGTCATTTCAATGTCAAGTTGACCAACTGCTTCGAGGAACAGGTCGATTTCCATCTCCGTTTCTGCCTGGCCAGCAACATCTTCACCGGCATCGTCGTTCTCCTCCCGTAGGCGTCGTAAGCGTAAGAGATTCCACTATCGATTATACCCGGAATTGTCACGTTTGTCAAGTAACACGATTCAACGCCGGAACCCGCCCTCTTGACAAACAACGTACCATCACCTATTTATTGAATTTATCTTCAATACGGTAAATATATTATCTATTTGGTAGCCTCTGCTTTGCGGCATCATACGGTTATATATTGCTTCTCCAGGCACGATGCCATATGCTAAAATTGATTCATAACCTACAAGATTAACCAAATTGCCGTTATGAAGTTGTGGTGGTGATATTATATTTGATAAGTTTAAAGTAATTATGATTTTATCTGAATTTTTTTCACCATTAATCGACATCACATGTAAAGAGATGTCCTCGACTGGGTTTTTTCTTTTTTCATTGTCAGGCGGACGTAAAAGAAGTATTTCTCCTTCAATATCCATTATTGTACCAAATTTATGATTCAGCATAGGATATACCCCCAAATCGTTTTGAGTTTTGCATCCGCAAAGCGCTGTGCACAAAAAGAATAAAAGAAACAAACCTGATATATAACCAGTTCTGCCCCCCCTCGAAATCCTCTTTGCCGATAACATATTGAACCTCCACTCTGAACTAATTTATAACTAAAAAGCACCCTGCGTTTATCGCATCCCATAACTGCATTGTGTACACCATGCTTCATCATTAAAATCAATATAACTTTCAAGCCATTCAGTCATGGTGCTAATATAAAATGTTGCCTCTCCAATCGGGTATTCTGGGAAATAATCTCCTACGCCATCTCCATTTCTGTCTGGATTATGACGTCGATCGGCGTGAGATATCGTCGAGTTGTTCGAGTTGTAAAAACCATAATCAAAATTGGTGTAACTACCGTCAGTCCTCGGAATTTGATCCCAATTAGACAAATCAACTCTCCCTGTATCTGGATCAACAGTTGCATCTGGATTTTTACCGTCTAAACCGATATCATTCCAAAAATGAATGGAAAATATTTGCGCATTGCAATCACATTGCTCTTTGTTTAATTTTTTTTGAGCTTCCTGGGCTTGTTCCAATGTTTGGTAACAATGTTCCGTCGAAGGCTCATCGCCAATAGCAACTGCAACAACTCCAATACACCCTCGAGTTAATTGGCGTTCCGCCCACAAAAGTTGTTGAGGTGATAAGTTAAGGTAAATTAGAAAATTATTATAAATATTAGCAGTAAACTCGTCCCATGTATAATATTCACGCAACCCTAAATCATCAATGCTATCTACGCAATCATTTTTAATAAAAGTATATATATTAATGCTGCCAATTTCGCCAATTGGATCTCTACTAAGCCAGTGGCCCAGGGTGGGGCTGTAGTGACGGTAGTTGTAGTACACCAAATCCGTTTCGTCGTCGTGGTATTCGCTGCTGAATCGGAAAGGATTCAGTTCCGCCCAGGGGCCGGCGGCCCCCAGGAGTTGGCCGAAGGGGCCGTAGGTGTAGGCGGCGAGCTCGGCGCCGGTGTTGGTTACGACTTTGGTGATGTTTTTGTTGCCGTCGAAGACATAGTAACCCCAGTCGGTACCTCGCTTTATCGCTACGGGGACGTCGAAGGAGGTCGGCTGCCAGGCGTAGGAGGATTCTACGGCGTTGGCGTTCAGGGCGTCTCTTACTTCGATCAGCTTGTAGCCGTCGTAGATGAAACGCTGGTGGGTGGTTAGTACCTCATTGTCATAAACCTTTTTGAAAATTCTGCGGCCCAGGTAGTCGTAGTCGGCTTCGACAGTGATCGTGCCGTCGGTCGCCTGGATCAGGCGGTTTTCGCCGTTCCAGGTGAAGGACCAGTCGCCGTGGGTCAGCATATTGCCGTCAAGGTCGTAGGTCGGTTCCTCGGTGCCGATTTCGGTGTATTGGTTGAGGAGATTGGCGATGTAATCCACCTGATCGCCGCCGGCTTCGGTCGATTCCGTGCGGTTGCCGATGCCGTCGTAGGCGTAGGTGTATTCGCCGTCGAGGATGGCTTCGTCGGCGGAGTCGTAGCGTTGCGCCGCGGTCACCTGGCCGAGATCGTCGTAGGCGTATTGCCAGTAAGTGCCGTCG
>JAVBSD010000347.1:0-4808 GCA_031547325.1 Victivallaceae bacterium
CGGTAGCCTTCGAGCAACGTCAGCATGCCGCTGTCGCGTCCCTTGCGGTCGCGCAGCTTCAACGCCCGTTTGAACGTCGGGTTCTGGGTACTGGTCAACGACGTGTATTCCATCGTGAAACTCCCTGAAAAGATTATCACATAAGATAACCCCCAAGCGGGTTTTTTGTAAAGTTCGAATCCGGGATTATATTATCAATCATGTCAAATCAACTCTATCTCTTGTCTCCGTTCAACCGGCTGTGGCTGGGAAAGGACCCGTTCGCCGAGGCCGGCGCGCTCGACGGCGAGGTGTTCCGGCTGGTCAAAAGCCGCCGGACCTTCCGCTTTCAGGTCGGCTGCCGCGGCTATTTCGCCAAAGTCCACAAGGGGGTGGGCTGGAGGGAGATTTTCAAAAACCTCTTTCAGGGCAAGCTTCCGGTGCTGGGCGCCGGCAACGAATTCCGGGCGCTGGAGCTGCTGCACCACATCGGCGTCGACACCATGACCGCCAAAGCTTTCGGCGAGCGCGGAAAAAATCCGGCGCGGCGCGAATCTTTCCTGATCACCGAGGAATTGTGCGGCATGGAGAGTCTGGAGGATCATTGCCGCGACTGGCATCCGGGGTTCCGGGCCAAGCGGGGATTGCTGGACAAGCTCGCCGCGACGGTGGGCGCCATGCACCGCCACGGGCTCAACCACCGCGACTGTTATCTGTGCCACTTTCTGCTCGACCTGGAAGCGTGGCAGGGGGGAGCGGGCGAGGCGCGACTGTATGTGATCGATTTGCACCGGGCTCAGATCCGCCGCAAAATCCCGTTGCGCTACCGGATCAAGGATGTGGCCGGGATTTATTTTTCGAGTATGGATGCCGGGATCACCCGCAACGATCTGCGGCGGTTCATGGCGGTTTACTCCGGAGTGTGCTGGCGTGAAACGGCGGTTCGCGACCGCCGTTTCTGGACTGCCGTTGACCGGACTGCCCGCAAGCTTTATTGCAAGGAATTCAAAACTGATCCGCCCCGGATCGGATGACCGGCCGGTCCCCCCTCGCCCTAAAAATGAAATAAAATAGTCGGCCCCTTTTCATTTTTTGGGGGGAGAGGCTTCCGAGGGCATGCGCCAGTCGGCGCGCGGCGACAACCCAATCGTCCCCACCTTCGGCCCATCCGGCACACAATTGCGCTTGAACTGCGCCCGATAAAAACGCTCCAGAAAAATCCCCAACACCCGCTCGATCTCCACCCCGCCCCACACCCCCGCAAAAGCATGCCCCGCCAAATAAACCAACTTCTCCGGCGACGCCCCATACTTGAGAAAATGATAGAGAAAAAAATCATGCAGCTCGTAACTCCCCAGAATCGCCTCGGTTTCCTGAAGAATTTCCCCGCCCCCGCCCGGCGGCAATAACTCCGGACTGACCGGCGTCGCCGCAATGTCCCCCAACAACGCCGCCAACGCCGGTTCCGAACCCGACGCCACCTCCGCAATCAAAAACCGGATCAGAGTTTTCGGCACCGAACAGTTGACCGCGTACATCGACATGTGATCGCCGTTGTACGTGTTCCACCCCAACGCAATCTCCGACAGATCACCGGTCCCGACCACCAATCCCCCGCGCCGGTTGGCCAAGTCCATCAGGATCTGAGTGCGCTCGCGCGCCTGGACGTTTTCGTAGACGACATCGCAGACCGCCGGATCGTGGCCGATGTCGGCGAAATGACGCAGACAGGCCTCTTTGATGTCGATTTCCAGCAACGCCGCCCCGGTCAGACGGCACAATTCGACCGCGTTGGCGTAAGTCCGGCCGGTGGTGCCGAAACCGGGCATCGTCACCCCGAGAATCATCGCCGGGTCCCGGCCGAGCAAAACACAGCTCTCCCGCGCCGCCAGCACAGCCAGAGTCGAATCCAGCCCCCCCGACACCCCGATCACCAGCGTTTTACAGCCGGTGCGTTCGACACGCCCCGCCAGCCCGGCGGCCTGAATCGCCAGAATCTCCCGGCAGCGTTCGGAACGGTCGCCGGAGGGCACGAAAGGCGCCGCCGCAACCGCCGCGAATTCCAGATCGGGCGCTTCCGGAACCGGATCGAACCCCACCCGGCGGCAACGCCGCTCCGCCGGCACCGGATTGTCGAGAAAAGAACTTTCGCTCCGCCGCAGCTGCCCGAGGCGCGCCAGATCGATGTCCGCGTAAATGATCGACCCCGAACGCCCGAAACGCCGGTTTTCCGTCGCCAGCCTCCCGTATTCGGCGATCATCGCGTGGCCGCCGAACACCTGGTCCGAGGTCGATTCGTGGACTCCGGCGTTGGCCAGCACATAACCGGCCGCCAACCGCGCCGACTGCTGCCGCACCAGATCGCGCCGGTACTCCGCCTTGCCCGACAGTTCACTCCCCGCGGAAAGATTGAAGATCACCCGCGCCCCGCTCAGCGCCAGCCACGACGACGGCGGCGTCACACTCCACAGGTCTTCGCAGATTTCAATTCCGGCCACAAAAGCGCCCCCGCCGTCGAGCACCAGGTCGGCCCCGCAGGGAATGCCTTCAATTTCACCGGCGGCGAGCCGCGATGCCGCCGAAAACTGGCGTTTTTCGTAATATTCGCGGTAGTTGGGCAGGAAGCTCTTGACCGCGAAAGCCCGGATGGCCCCGTTTTGCGCCGCCGCCGCGACATTGTACAAGGCGTCGCCGATCAAAAGCGGCATACCGAAGATCATCGGCGCGGCCCCGCTCGCCTTCGCCAGCTCCCATGCCGCCTCCCGCGCGTCCCGGAGCAGCCGTTCCTGGAAAAACAGGTCGCCGCAGCTGTACCCGGTCACCGCCAGCTCGGGGAAGCTCACCGCCGACGCCCCGCGCCCCGCCGCCTCCCGGTAGAGCCGCGCGATCTCCCGCGCGTTGAAGCCGGCGTCGCCGACGCGCAGCACCGGGACCGCCGCCGCCAACCGGTAAAATCCGTGCATGATTACCGTGAATCCCTGATGACGAGGGTCAAAACCATATCGTCACAACGATGGCGGCTGATCCAAGGCATGTGGAGAGCGTCCCAGCCGAATTTAAGAGCGAAGGCATCTCCCGGCAGGGTCACGGCGAAACAACCGTCGCCATCGGCCCTGCCCAGCCAACTGCCGCCGGAATCGTCGTCGTAGCCGATTCCCGTATTGAAAAGCGGGTTCCCTTGCCCGTCGGTGACGATGCCGCGAAGCCCGCTCCCCGGTTCGCCCGGACGCCAGGAATAACTCACCCGGTCCGATTCGGGAACCAGCGGGTTTTGAAAACGGTAGGCGATCCAGCCCGCCAGCAGCAGCAGCAGGCCGAACCCGATCAGGTGTCGCTTTTTGATTTTCATCATTTCCCGGGCTGTGAGTTCGCAATGACGACGGTCAGGACCATATCGCGGCAGAGATTACGGCTGATCCAGGACACGCGAATGCGTTCCGCTCCGATCATGATCGAGGTCGCGTTGCCCGGCAGAACCACATCGAAACAACCGCCGGCATCGGTTTTGCCCACATCGATTTCAGCGGATGAGTTGACATATTCGACGACCCGGTTGGCCAGCGGGTTCCCTTGCCCGTCGGTGACGATGCCGCGAAGCCCGCCCCCCGGTTCGCCACGGCTCCAGGAATAACTCACCCGGTCCGATTCGGGAACCAGCGGGTTTTGAAAACGGCAGGCGATCCAGCCCGCCAGCAGCAGCAGCAGCAGGCCGAGGCCGATCAGGTATCGTTTGCGGCTCTTCTTCATTCGCTGATATGTTTCAGTTGACGCTCCGGATACGACGACAACACGACGACCATCGACGCGCCGAAGTTTTCGTGCCGGCGAAAGTAACTGGGATTGAAGGTGATGGCATATTCCGGCCGGCCAGCGATCCGCATGACTCCGGGAGACGTTTCGAACTCGTGACGGAAATAACCGTTTTCTCCGGTCGTCACCTCGGCCGTCGCCTCCGGCGCGATGAATTCCACTTTGCAATCGGCGGCCGGCGTGCCATCCCGATAGAGAATCCTGCCGGTGTAAACCTTGTCCTCCAACGGCTGCCAGGTCAGCGACAGCTGGTTCGAAGTCATCGACGCGAAAGTTCCGAAATGGCCGACCACCCAGATCGCGGCGGCCGCCACCAGAATCGCAATCAGCGTGATCCGCTGAACCCGGACCGAAAACCGCCTCGGTTTGATGTATTCTTCAGGCATTTTTTGAGGGACTCCCTAATGAAGGTTATTGGTTCGCGCTTCGGTGGCGCGGCCGGACCGCGCCAGGTGGGACCCACCTGGACCCTGCCCAAAGCTGCGCGGCGGCCGACTATTTTTTTCTTTTTTGTTTTTTTATTTTTCTTTTTTGACGGCGTACCACTCGGGCGTAATCCCCAGTTTCCCGATCTTATAGTGAATCACCCGCGGCGACAAATCCAACTCCCGCGCCGCCGCCGACATATTCCCGTTGTTCCGCTTCAACGCCTCGACGATCAACTCCCGCTCGTAAGAATTGACCATCCCCTCAAACGACGCCTTGCCCTCCGGCAAAAGCTCGCTCCCCGAGTCCCGCCCCGTCTGCAGCGACGGCGGCAGATTGTAGCCGTGAATGCAGTCGTCGGTCGAAGTCAACACCGCCCGCTCGATACAGTTTTCCAGCTCCCGGACATTCCCCGGCCAATGATAACTCATCAGCATGTTGATCGCCGGAGTCGACAGGCGCACCACGTTCTTGCCGTAACGCAGATTGTGCTTGGCGATGAAATGCTCCGCCAGCAGGATGATGTCGCAGCGCCGCTTGTTGAGGTCCGGCATCACGATCGGAAAGATGTTCAGCCGGTAGTAGAGGTCTTC
>JAVBSD010000312.1:0-2654 GCA_031547325.1 Victivallaceae bacterium
GACGTTGGCCGCGAGCATGTACTCCTCGACCAGTTCCTCGGATTCGCGCTGGAGCTTGCGTTCGAGTCCGGAAATGGTGTTGGATTCCTCGTCGCAGCGCACCCGGATTTCCGGCAGTTCGAGGTCGAGGAATTTTTCGTATTCCCGCCGCCGTTCGCGCCAGCGCCGGGCGATGGCGCCGAGGCCGCGCAGCGCGTTCCGCAGCGAATCGCTCCATTCGGCCGGAGCCGGACCGCCGTCGTTGAAGGCCTGCACCTGATCGTAGTCGAGCCGGAGGTCGACGCGCACCGTGGTGTGGGCGCGGCGCACCTTCAGCACCTCGAAGCTTTCGGGATCGAGGGTGAAAAATACCGAGTGCGACGGCGAATCCTGATGCGCCCGCATGCTGATCCCGGCCGTCAGGGTGCGCGGCAGCATCGGCAGCGTCCGCCCCGGCAGATAGGCGGTGAAGGAGCGTTTATAGGCCTGCTTGTCGAACTTCGAACCCGGCGCGATCCACGCCGCGACGTCGGCGATATGCACGCCGACTTCGAGCTTGCCGTCGGGCAACCGCTCCAGCGACAGCGCGTCGTCGAAATCCTTGGCGTCGTCGGGGTCGATGGTCAGCGTCTCCAGATGGCGGCAATCGAGCCTGGGAATGTCGCGCGGAACCAGCGCCGCCGCCGCCGCGTCCTCCTCTTCGGTATAGGCCGGCGGCAGATCGAATTCCGCCGCCACCGCGTCGAGGTCGCCCTGGACCGTCCCGGCGCGCCCGATGCTCTTGACCACCGTGCCGAGCATCAGCCCGTCCGCCGAACGCTCGTCGCGGCGCAGCTTGAGCTTGACCCAGTCGCCGCGCTTGGCCCCGGCGAAGCCGCCGGAAACCTCGATGTCTTCGGAGAGCCGGCGCGACAGTGGCCGCACCCGGTGTCCGGCCAGCAATTCGCCGACGACGTGGGTGCGCCCCGGCTTGAGCACTTCGAGAATCTTGCCCGCCGGCCCCTTGTTCTGCAGCTTGTCCTCGGGCCGCGGCGGCAGGAGCCCGACGATCACCTCGTCGCCGTCCAACGCGTCGTTGATGAACTGCCCCGGGATGAAAACCTCCGTGAGCTCCGGCTTTTTGCCGTCGTTCTCGTCCTCGCCGGGCAGCGGCCGCACGAAGCCGTAACCGGCGGCGGCGACCGACAGGATGCCGCGCACCTTGCCGCTGATCCGGCCGGCGCGGCGTTCACGGGTGCGGGAGGCGAGCCGTTCAAGACGGTGTTTTTTGTGTTTTTTCATTCGAATCCGTATACTCCTCCGGAAGATGCTTTCATGGAAGATACCACCGGAACGCCCCTTTTGCAAATAGAAATTCGTCCGGCGGCTTGCAATCCCCCCGGCCGAATGGTAAATGAAAGCATATGAACAATCCGGTAAAAAAACTGAGCGTGCGCGACGTGCGCAAAATGAAGGACGAGGCGCGCCCGATCGCGGTGGTGACCGCCTACGACGCGGTCTTCGCCGCCATCGCCGCCCAAGCCGGGGTCGATATGATCCTGGTCGGCGACTCCGCCGGCACCACGCTGCTCGGCTACTCCAACACCCTGCCGGTGACCATGGAGGACATGCTGCGCTGCGCCGCCAGCGTCCGGCGCGGCGCGCCCGACACGCTGGTGATCGGCGACATGCCGTTCATGAGCTATCAGGTCAACCCCGATCTCGCGGTGGCCAACGCCGGGAGATTTCTCAAGGAAGCCGGCTGCGACGCGGTCAAGATCGAGGGCGGCGCCGAATATGCCGGCGTCATCTCGCGGCTGGTCGGCTCCGGCATTCCGGTGATGGCCCACGTCGGGCTGATGCCGCAGCGGATCATGACCGCCGGCGGCTACCGCAAAACCGGCAAAACCGCCGCCGAGGCCGAATCGATTCTCGCCGACGCCCGCGCGGTCGCCGACGCCGGAGCCTTCGCCGTGGTGCTCGAATGCATGGACGAGGCCGCCGCCCTCGCGGTGACCGAAGCCGTTCCCATTCCGACCATCGGCATCGGAGCCGGCTCCGGCGCCGCCACCGACGGCCAGGTCCAGGTCATCCACGACGTCCTGGGGCTGCTGGAAAACCCGCCGCGCCACGCCAGGGTCAAGGCCGACCTGCGCGGCATCGCGACCGCGGCACTGGCCGAATACGTCCGGTCGGTGCGCGACCGCGACTGAACCAGGGGGGGCGGACTCCGTGAAACCCGGCCGCGATCAATCCGGCGCAGCATTGACCGAAGCACTGGCGGCGATGATCATCCTGTGTCTGATTTTCTTCGGCCTGCTCCAGATCTACCGCTGGGCGAGCCAGGCGATGGTGCTCGAATTCGCCGGCTATCACGCCGCCGAAGCCCGGGCGCAGGGCTATTCCGATCCCGTCATCGAACGCACCGGCCGGGTCGCCGCCATCGCCGCCTCCGGGCGCGACTACTCCCGGCCGCCCCTCGCCGCCACCCTGCCCCGTCCGTTTCTCACCATGCGTTTCCACGATTACGCTCTCTACGGCTCCGAGCCGCTCGGCCGGCTCGACTTCGAATATTGGACGCAGCGCGGCCCCGAAGCGCCGGTGCTGCGAATCCGGAGCTCCGGCGGAACCATGGCGGCGGGACGGGTTTGGCTGGAACGGCCGGGAGCCCTGCATTCGGCGTTGACGCTGCTGAC
>JAVBSD010000283.1:0-3510 GCA_031547325.1 Victivallaceae bacterium
GCCATATTCCAGGCTGGTGAGGGCCTCCCGCAGCTTGGTGCGGTTGATATATTCCCCGGTGATATCGCGGAATACCAGCACGCCGCCGGTGACGGCGCCTTCCGGGTCGCAGACCGGCGCGGCGCTGTCGGCGATGTGATAGCATTTCCCATCCAGAGAAATCAGGTCGGTATGATGTTGCAACTCGACGATTTTTCCAGTGGCGAGCGCTTCCCTGAGCGGCGCCTCCACCGGTTGCCGGTCGGCATAATTGACCAGCCTGAAAATATCCTCCAGCCGCCGGCCCCTGGCGGCTTCCGGGTCAATTCCGATCAACCCGGCGGCGACCGGATTGACCAGCGTGATCCGCAAATCGGTATCGGTGGCGATGACGCCGTCGCCGATGGATTCCAGCGTTCTTTGAAACCGTTCCGCCGCCAGGGCGGTTTCGCGGTGCGCCCGGTACAGCGGGGTCTGGTCGCTGGTGACGCACATGACGGCCGGCCGGCTGTAAATTTCCCCGGAGAGCAGAATGAATTCGACGTGAATCTCCTTGTCTGCGTAATGCAAATCCAGCATCTGGGTTTGCCCGGTCGCGAATGCCGCCCGGACTTTGCCGGCGAACTCCTCCCGCCAGGCGTCGGGAAGTTCGCTCAGTTTTTTGAATTTCGCCTGGGGATCGTTGGTGTAGATGACATCGCCGGCGGCGTCGACGATTCCGATCCGCGACGGCATGTGGAAGAAGAGCTTGCGGATTTTCTGCATCGCTTTTCTGGACATCTGCTGGCGGACCATGACCAGCAGCAGCAGGACTACAAGCGCCCCCAGTCCTTTGAGGATCAACGAAATATTGCGTTCCAGAAAATCCGGCGGCTGATTCAGCAGGATCGCCTCCGGCGGGATGTCGGCTTCCCTGACTCCGGCCTTGATCAGCGACGGGTAATCGAGCACGATTTCGACCTCTCCCTGCCGGACCGGAAGATCGGCGGCGGATTCGCCCCGCAGAATTCTGACGGCCATGGCTCCGGCCTGCCGGCCCTGTTCTTCGCCGGAAATCATGACGCCGCCGGTCAAGCCGCGTTCGAGGTAGTCGGTGTATTTCCCCAGGATCACTCCGGGGAATATTTCCCGGAGTTTAGGCAGCACCGAGTATCCGTTTTCCAATCCCGCTTCCTGGGTCGAGCTCCAGGAATGGGCGAGCAAAACGGAGCCGGGCGGCAGATTCGCCACGACCCCCAGGATCTCCCGGGTGGAATACTCCCTGCCGTTCAAAACGCGTACGTCCAATCCGCTCAGGGTTTCGCGTCCTTCTTCGCTTTCTTGCCAGCGCCGCCAGATTTCCATCTGCGAATCCCCGTCCGGAGTTCCTTCGATCAAAACGGTTATCACGCGATTTTGCGGCAGGAGTTGGCGGGCGAGGGCCAGATTGGCGTAGACATTGACCGGCGTTTCCACTCCGGTCATATTGGCGCCTTCCGGGATCCGTAGCGACCCGTGGTAGGAAGAAATGAGGATCGGGGTCCCGGACTGGGGCTTCAGCGTCCCGTCCAGAAAAAGATTGGCTGCGGCGTTATTGGACACGACGATCAAATCGTAACGCGTCCCTTCCATTTTAATCTGCAGCGCGTCGACGTCACTCGGAATGGGAACCAGTCCCGGCTGATAACGGACGCACAGGTCGAAGGTTTCGGCGCCGACCGTCAGTCTGCTCCGGTTCAGGAGCTCGAACAAGCCGTGCCGGAGATTTTCGGTCCACGGATCGGTGGCGGAGTACGAATCGACCAGCAAAACCCGTTTGAACTGGACCAACTCCGCGTCTGCTCCGCGGAGGCACCCCAAAACGCACAAAATAAAAATGGCAAATCCTCCGGCTTTGAGCCGGCGGCTAGGGAAATCGATCATGTTTACCCCTTTGCTTATCCGCTCGGGAAAGGTCGCGTCGAAAATACTGCGGACATTATTCTTGGTAAGATAGTATCGATTTCAGAATTCGCAAATGCAATTGCTAAATAAAATGAAAAGGAAAGCGGCAGTCCTGCAAGAAGACTGCCGCTTAGGCTGGGTACTATTTCACAGGGAAAATTCGAGACGGTGCGTTCCGGGTTCCAGGCGGACCCCGGATGCGATTCCGGCGACGCCGGACTCCTCCGGAGTCACCGCTTTTCCGTCGACGGCGACCCCGCTCCACGGCGCCAATGCGCCGACGGTCGTCCCGAGGCGGCTTTCGACGGTCACCCGGTGGCGGTTCCCATCGATTTGGTGATCGCTGAAGACCACCTCGGCCACCCCCGGCAGCAGCATCTGGACCGTGTCGGAGCCGTGGCTCAGCACCGCCAGCGGCAATTCGCTCAACACCACCGAATACAACAGCCGCGGGGCGGCGGTGAATTCAACCGCGACGCCTTGACCGGCCGGGACCTCCGCCGCCGGGACGGCCAGCCGGGAGATGCGCCGGTGCCGCCATCGGGCGACGGCGGCGGGGTCGGCGTCCGGATATCCGCCTTCGGCTTCGATCCGCCGGTAATCCTCTTGCATCGCCTCGGGCATTTCCGCCGTGGTGTCGACTTCGACCACCCAGCTCCACAGCGGCCGCCGGCCGTCGAAACGTCCGCCGCCGGCCAGCGTGACGGTATGCGAAGCCGTTTCCGCCGCGTGGCTGACGCAATTCAGCACCAGCGCGTCGCCGACTTCGACCGGATAGACCTCCAGTTCGGTGGCGTCGCCGCGCCAGTAGCACGGGGCGAAGCGGTCGGCGGCCAGCCGGCAGTGGCGCATTTCGTAGGCGGCGCGGCTCAACGGGTATTCCTGCAGCCGGGTCATCGCATGCGGCTTGAAGCCGAGTCCGACGATGTAGTTGGCGTAGTTGGGCACTTTATCGCCGCGGTTTCCGCCCATCAAAGCGGTCCAGCGGGATTCGTACTGCCAGATTTTGTCGGCGAGGATCTTGGCGCCGACGGTGCGCCAGTTGGCTTCGGCTTCGGCGGCGGGAACCAGCCCCCTCCCCTCCCAGTAGCCGCCGGAGACGTAGGGCGAGTTGGGGGTGTTCTTGATCAGCGGCAGGTTGTCGCCGGAGGCCAGGCGGTACTTGCGCTTGAAGTCGTACTGGTCGTAGGGCTGGAACCAGGTGTGGCTCGCCCAATCGGCGTAGCATTGGCCGACTTCGGCGTCGATGTAGACCGCGCCGGTCCCGTAGACCCGCGGCAGCTTCGCGAGCTGCCCGAGATAGAAGCCGAGGTAGCCGGGGTCGAGATAATTGGGCATGGCGTCGACCTTCGGCCACCATTGGGTGAAGGTGGTGCAAGCCCAGGTCGAAGAGTACGACCCGTCGCGTTTGTAGCTGGCCCAGGAGCGGTTTTCCGGCCGGTCGTAGGGCGGAGTCGCCGGATCGAAGCTGTAATTCCAATCGTAGAGCGCCACCCGGATGCGGCCGTCGCCGCCGGAAAGCTCCCGGACCATATGGCGCATCGCCTCGGCGTTCATCGGCGCGGGGGCGGGTTCGTAGATTTGCCATTCGCCCTCGCTCGGCATGCC
>JAVBSD010000237.1:0-6755 GCA_031547325.1 Victivallaceae bacterium
CTCAAAACCGATCCGGTGATTCCCGGCCACGAAGCCGTGATGACCGTGGTCAAGGTCGGACAGAAGCTCGCCGGACAGTTCCAGGCCGGTTCGCGTTATATCATTCAGGCCGATATCTACGTCAACGGCAAGGGCTTCGCCTACGGCTACGCCATTGACGGCGGCATGGCGCAGTACAGCATCCTCGATCAGCGCGTGCTCAGCGGCGACGAAGGCTGCTACCTGCTGCCGATCGACCCGGCGACGCCGGCGGCGGTGGCGGCGCTGATGGAGCCGTGGACCTGCGTCCAGGCCAGCTATATGATCGAAAACCGCACCGAGCCCCTGGCGGGCGGACGGGCGCTCTTCGTCTTCGGCGGCGCCGAACCGGTGCGCGCCGGCCAGGCGCTGAGCCGGGCGAAATACTCCCGCGTCGCGGCCTTCAACGCCGCGCCCGAACAGCTTCGGCTGCTCGGCGCGGAGCTGAATACGACCGTCGAAGCGCTGACCGCCCTGCCGGCGGCGGGCGAATTCGACGACCTCTATCTGGTGGACGTCACCGACGGCGAAATGCTGGCCCAAGCGGCCCGGCTGGGCGCGCGCGGCGCCACGGTCAACTTCGTCGGGGCGGTGGCCCCGGGCGGCTGCGCCGTCGACGTCGGCAGCGTCCACTACGAAGGCTGGTTCCTCCAGGGGACGCCCGGACGCGACTGTTCGGCCGCTTTCGCCCGCAACGTGCGCAGCAAGCTCAAGAAGGGCGGCACCTGCTGGCTGCCCGGCGGCGCCGGGGCGATGGGCCAGATGCACACCCAGATGGCGGTCGAATCGCCGGACGGCCCGGCGCGGATCATCGTCAGCGACCTCGATCCGGCCCGCATCGCCAACGTCGAACGGCAGCTCGCCGGCGCCATCCAGGCCCGCGGCATCGAATTCGTCGCGATCAACCCCTCGAAGATGACGCCGGCGGAATTCGACGCCGCGCTGACCCGCTTCGCGCCGGAAGGCTTCGACGACATCGTGATGCTGGTCCCGGTGGTGCCGATCCTGGAGCAGGCGGCCCGTTTTCTGAAGGACGACGGGTTGATGAATATTTTCGCCGGCATTCCGGCCGGCAAGCTGGCTTCGATCGAGGTCGCGCGCATCGCCTCCGGCGGCGTGCGCTACATCGGATCGAGCGGCAGCCGGACCGCGCACCTGCGGCACACGCTTGAGCTGGCCGAATCGGGCAGGCTCAAACCGGTCACCGCGCTGGCGGCGATCGGCGGCATGAAGGTGTTGAAGCAGGGGCTTGAGGCGGTGATCAACGCCTCCTTCCCCGGCAAGACGGTGATCTTCCCGAACTGTCCGGATCTGCCGCTGACCGCGGTCTCCGAGCTGGACAAGCTCGGTTCGGAGGTGACCGCGACCCTCGACAAGGACGGGCTGTACACCATGGCCACCGAGCAGGCCATTTTGAATCACTGCGGCAACTGACCAAGGGATAGCGGACTTCATTGAGCAGGCTTCCGGCCATCTTACTGACGATGATCCTGGCCGTCGCGGGAACGACGGCCGGGGCGGCTTCCTTTCTCGGCATCGACTTTTCGCGTCCGAGCGATCAGCTGCTGCGGGATCTGCGTGAAGCCCAGGCCGACGAATGGAGCTGGGTCGGGGAAAACATGGTTTTCCGCGGCAACATCCGCATCCCCTACAACGACATGGTTTTCTACGCCGACAACGTGATCATCGGCGTGGAAAACCGCGACATCGAGCTCTCCGGCAACGTCCGGATCTACCGCATGCGCAAGCGGACCGAGTCGATGAGCATCGACGCGTTGAACAACGTGCTCGGCCTCGCCGACAATCATGTCAGGATCGTCGGCTACACCACCGACGCGGTGGGCCGCCAGATGGTCTCCGTCGAAATCAGCACGCCGGCCGAGGAAATCCGCACCGAATACGCCGCCGGCAACCTCGCCACCGGCTGGTTTTCCTTTGCCGAGCTCTACTGCAACTACGGCACCTTCGTCGCCAACGCCGAATCGGGCGAACGGCGGCCGGGCGGGGAAATCGATCTCAAAGGGGTCGAAATTTCCACCTGCACCTACCTGGCCGACAACGAATCGCACTATTCGATCTACTGCGGCAGCGCGACGATCAAGCCGCACGAACCCGGCTTCAACGGCCTGCGCGGCTACAACACCGACCTCGGGGAGCATTCGATCATCGGCTACAACTGTCAGATCCGGGTCTTCGGGCTGCCGGTGCTGTGGCTGCCGATGTTTTACAAGCCCAAGGATGAAAGCCTCGGGTTGTTCCAGATCGTCGGCGGCGAATCCAGCGACTACGGCTACTACATTTCGCTCAGCCGCAAGTTCAACCTTTCGGATTACCCCTACTCGTGGATCCGGACGCGCCTCGACTGGTTCAGCCTGCGCGGCGTCGGGTACGGCGCCACCGGCGGCTTCCAGACCGAAACCTCCAAGACCAGCCTCTTCGCCTACGGCATCCACGATATCCGGCCGTACGAAAGCTCCGAGGTCGAGGACTACCGGCTGGAAATCCCCCACGCCCGCTACGGCTTCGCGGCGGAACACCTCACCCACATCACGCCGCGGCTGGACGTCAAGGGCCAGTTCAGCGTCTTCAGCGACTACTATTTCCTGCGCGACTACCGCGACGACCTGTTCAACAGCGATCCGGAGCCGGCGAGCTTCATCGCCATGGAGTACCAGTTCGACCGCGCCTCGCTGGCCTTCATCGTCCGTCCGCAGATCAACAGCTTTTACACCACCGCCCAGCAGTTGCCGTCGGCGATTATCGACATCCCGCGGCAGGAGCTGTTCGGCACCGGCATCTATTACCAGGGGCGGATCGCCGCGGAGTACTTGTCGATGCGCTGGCGCGAATTCGACGAACCGCAGACCTACCGCGACCAGGCGATCCGGGGACCGGACAATTACAGCACCTTCCGCTTCGACAGCGTGAACTTCCTCTATTATCCGTTCAAGCTGTTCGAGGTGCTGAACATCGTGCCGCGCGCCGGCATCCGCTTCACCGAATACACCAACAGCTCCGACGCCGAAATCGACGAGGAGGATATCGGCCGGCTGATGGCCGCCGACCGGCCGACCAGCGGCAAGACGAACAAGCCGCTCAACAACTACGACAACGAGGGCGGCAACCGTTTCCGGGTGGCCGGCGAACTCGGATTTGAAACCTCGATGAAGTTCTACCGCTCCTGGCAGAACGTCCGCAGTCCCTTCTTCAACCTCGACGGCCTGCGCCACGTGATCGAGCCCTACACCAACTACACCTATATTCCGCGCCCCAGCGAAGACCGGGCCAACCTCTATTATTTCGACGACATCGACCGGATTCAGGAAAATAACTTCGTCCGCTTCGGAGTCAAAAACCGTTTGCAGACCCGGCGCGGCGGAGCCGCCAACCCGCAGTTGCACAACTGGTTTTCGATGGAAAACTACTGGGATTTGTTCTTCAAAAAGGACGGCGACTACAACAGCATCGGGGACCTGGGCACGGTGCTCGAATTCACGCCCGGCAACGGTTTTTCGATGCGGGCGAGCTGTTCCTTCGACGTCGGCGACAATTACGAACGCCAGGACGTGATGCGCAACGGCCGCAACGTCGGGCGGCCGGGGTTGGACTGGGCGCGGCTCAATTACCTCGACTTCGAGGTCCGTTACGCGCTCCTGGAGGACCTGATCCTGTCGTTGAAATACGATTACAGCGACTCCTACCTGACCCGTTCGACCTACTCCATGGGCAGCACCCTGATCAACCCGGACGGCGCCAGCTCCTGGAGCCGTTACAGCGACGACATGACCCAGAAGCTGACCTTCGGGGTGGAGTTCCCGATCACCCGCGACCGCGATTTCCGCGGCGCTTACTCGATCTCCTACGACTTCAACCAGGGGGCGATCACCGAACAGAGCCTGCGGCTGGTCAAAACGCTGCACTGCTGGGATGTGATCTTCGAAGTGGTCCAGGACCGCAATTTCGTCAGCCGCAGCCAGACCTACCGCCACGAATATTCCTTCCGGGTGACCGCGGTGCTCAACGGCATGATTTCGCCGCTCCAGCAGGTTCAGCGGCAGATGGCCGGAGGCGCCGCGCGGGCCAACGACCGGACCGGCAATTTCTCATTCATGTAACCCGAAGAGCACATCATGACCGCGAAAATCAAATATCTGGTGACCGGGGCGGCCGGCCTGATCGGCAGCGCGATGGTCTGGGAATTGAACAACCGCAACATCGCCTCCATCCTGGCGGTCGACCACCTCGGCGTCGGCTCCGACAAATGGAAAAATCTCCGGGCGCTCGACTTCGCCGATTACGTCGAGCGCGACGGCTTCTGGGAAACCTACGGCGCCGACGACGGCTTCTGGCGCGGACTCGACGGCATCGTGCATCTGGGCGCCTGTTCGGCGACCACTGAAACCGACGCCACCTACCTCGTCCACAACAACTTCGAATACACCAAACGCATCGCCGAGTGCGCCCTCAGGCACCGGGTGAGGCTGATTTACGCTTCGAGCTGCGCCACCTACGGCGACGGGGCGAAGGGATACGACGACGACGAAAGCCGCATCGGCGAGCTGCGGCCGCTGAACATGTACGGCTACAGCAAGCAGTTGTTCGACCTCTACGCCGCGAAACAGGGCTGGCTGAACTCGATCACCGCCTGCAAATTCTCCAACGTTTACGGCCCCAATGAATTGCACAAGGGCGGCATGCGCAGCGTGGTCTGCCGCGCCTACGAACAGATCACCGCCACCGGCAAATTGCAGCTGTTCAAATCCTACCGCGCCGACTACGCCGACGGCGAGCAGCAGCGCGACTTCCTCTACGTCAAGGACGCGGTCCGGATGCTGTGGTTTCTGCTCAACCGCCGCGACGGCGCCGGCATCTACAACATCGGGTCGGGCCGGGCGGAGAGCTGGAACGCCCTGGCCCGGGCCGCCTTCGCCGCCCTGGAGCGGCCGGTCGACCTCGAATACATCGACATGCCCGAATCGCTGCGCGACCGCTACCAGTATTACACCCAAGCCGAAATGGCCAAGCTGCAGCGCCTCGGCTGGACCGAAGAAGCGACCTCGCTCACCGACGCGATCCGCGACTATTACAGCTACCGCAACCGCGACGCCTATCTGGGAGACGATCAGTCGTGATCGCCGGACGGGTCCTCGCGGAAGCGGTCCGGGCCCAGGCTTGCGTCGACAACCGCGAATGCGCGCTCGACGATTTCCTGGATACGCGGCTGGAGTTCACCGATGCGCGGCGGACCCTGACCGACCTGCTTTTCACTTTGTACCGCCGGCGCCGGGCCTGCGACGGGTTTCTCGCGCTCCACGCGGCCAGGCCGCCGGCGCCGGAGGTGCGGCGGGCGCTCAACGCGGCGTTGATCCAGGTATGGTTCCAGAGCGGCATCCGGCCCGAATCGGCGGTCAACGTCGCGGTGGATTTCATCCGCCGGAATCACGGGCGTTCGGCCGGCGGCTTCGCCAACGCGCTGCTGCGCCGGGCGGTCCGGGAGGGGTTTCCCGAACCGGAGAGCTGGTTCCCGCCGGAGGTGGCGGCGCGCTGGAAGCGGCGTTTCGACGCGGCGGAATACGCCCGGCTGGAGGCTCTGTGGCTCAGGCCCGCGCCCCTGGTGTGGCGGCGGCTCGATCCGGCGGAACCGCCGGAGGAGGAGGGGCGGCGGCTGGAGCTGGATTGGCTCGGGGAGTGGCAATTTTTCACTTCGGAGCGTCCGGCGGGCGAATGGCTGGAGGCGAACCGGAGCCGTCTGGAGGCGGGAAAGGTTTATTTGCAGGATCCGGCGACCGCGCTGGCGCCGTCGCTGGCGCCTTTGGCCGGCGGCGAGCGGGTGCTCGATTTGTGCGCCGCGCCGGGCGGCAAGACGCTGCTGCTGGCCGGCGGCCTCTCCGGCGGCGCGCTGACCGCCTGCGACCGTTCGGCGGAGCGGATGCGGCGGCTGGCGGAAAATCTCGAACGCTGCGGCGTGACCGCCCGCCTGGTCGTCGCCGACGGCCGGCGGCTGCCCTTTGATCCGGCGGAGCGGTTCGATCTGATTCTGGCCGACGTGCCGTGCTCGAATTCCGGGGTTTTCCGGCGGCGTCCGGATGCGCTGTGGCGTTTTTCCGCTCCCGGGCTCGGCGAGGCGGTGGCGCTGGAACGCGCGCTGCTCGACGCGGCGGCCCGCCGGCTGGCGCCGGGCGGGCGGCTGATCTACAGCAGTTGCAGTTTGGAGCCGGAGGAAAATGCGCTTCAGGTGCAGACCTGGCTGGCGGAGCATCCGGAATTCGGCCTGGCCGCCGAACGGCAGTTGCTGCCGGGGCAGGAACACGACGGCGCCTATGCCGCGGTATTGCGGTCGGCCCCATGATCATGCCGGTGAATTCGCTCGAAGACCTCAATGAATTCATGGTCGAATTCGAGCCGGAAGCTTCGGCCGCGGAGTGGAACGAAGAGGAAGCCGACGCCAAGCGCGACCTGCCCCAGCCTGAGGCCGATCTTTCGGCGCTGGGGCCGCAGGTGGCCAGTTTTTTCGCGCCGGACGGGGCGCTGCGTTTTTACGCCGATCCCGCCCTGCCGCCGCTCAGCTGGAGTCATGTTCTGGCTTCCGGCGCGTTCGGGGCGCTGGTGTCCGAGTGCTGCCTGAATTTCAGCTGGCGTTACAACTCGCGGGAAAACAAACTTTCGCCGTGGACGAACGATCCGCTCGCCGTCAAGAGCGCCGAGGAGGTTTTTTTGAGGCGGGACGGCGTAGATAT
>JAVBSD010000277.1:0-10868 GCA_031547325.1 Victivallaceae bacterium
CGGCCTGCGCCTTCCTGAAAAAACGGATGCGGGTGCAGCCGGCGGACGCCGGGGAGGAAGGTCCCGAAGATGCGTAGAATCAGGCTCGCCGTTTTCCTGTTCGCGGTGGCGGCGGCGGCGGCCGGAGTGGCCTGGGGCGTCGGGCTGGCGCATTGGCTGCGGGAGGAGGGCGCGGCGCTGACCTTCAGGGCGGCGGATGTGCGTTCGCCGGGGGACGGGTATGTTTCGTTCCGGATGACGCCGTCTTCTTTCGGCGTCGAGGATTTCGAGGAGTGGCGCGGCAAAGAGCTCTGCGTCGTCTTCGGCGAGGATGCCGAGGGGTTGGCCGTCATCGACGCGATTTTGGACGCGCCGCCGAAGGACCGGCCTTATCTCTGGCTGCGGGTGCGGATGCGCGCGGCTTGGGCGGATGATGACTGCGCGCTCATTTTTTTCGATATGCCGTTCAACCGCTGCCGGGTGAACGGGGCGGTGCCGCCGGGCGCCGACTGCCGGGTGCGGGTGAAAACCGGCGCCGGGCGGGTTGTCCTGGACGCGTTTCTGGTCGACGGCGAAGTCCGCGGTCCCCGCTGAACTCAGCGCGGGAATTTCCCCTCGGCCAGGAAGCCGAGCACCGCGTTGCGCACCCGGCGGCTCAGCACCGACAGCGAATGGGTCACTCCGATGGTGATGACCTCCTCCGCCGGCGGATAATCGGTCAGCCCCTCGGCCACCGCGACATCGTAACGCGCGACGATGATTCCGGTCGGAATCACCTCGATACAGGGCAGTCTGGACGCCAGCGCGCCCTCCTCCGAAGACAGATCGCCGATCGGCCGCACCAGCCGTTCCCCCCAGGGAATGCGCGAAACGGCCCGGGCGATTTTGGACCCCCGGTTGGGCGGCGCGATCATCACGATGCGTCCGAAACGGCCGGCGCCGAGGCATTCCTCCGCCGCCTTGTCGCGCCATTCGTCCGGCGCGTCGGGATCGAGGTGGGCCAGCGCGTAGCGGGCCAGCAAAGCGCCCATCGAATGGGTGACGATATGAATTTTGGCTCCGGGGTATTCGCCGGCGACCCGGCACAGGAAGCGGCGGAATTCGCCGCCGTGGCCGGCGACGTCGTCGCGGGTCGATTCGTAGTCGTAGACGAACACGTCGTAGCCGGCTCCGGCGAGGTCGCGCCCGATGGTCGCCATGGTGCGGCTGCCCCGGAACAGGCCGTGGACCACCACCGCGACCTCGCCCCTGGCGGGTTCCGCCGGCGCGAAACAGCGGATGCCGGGAAATTCTTCGGCCAGCCGCGCCCGCGGGGAAGCGCCGTCTTCCGGCGGCGCGGTATGGCAGCCGCCGGCCCAGCAGACCGGCAGCAAGAGAGACATATACAGGAAGCGATGCATGAAGTTTACTATAAACGCCGGAAAGAAAAAATGCAAATCATTTTCGCTCCAGCAAAATCAGCGCGCCCTTTTCCGCTCCCATGGAGACCGGCGCGGCCAGATCCGCTTCGCCGCCCTCCTGGAACGCGGTGATTTCCGGAAAGACGGCGCGGACCTGCCCGGGTTCGAAGCCCATCGCCGCGTAGTCGATTTCCAGCCGGCAGGAAGCCGTGCCGTCGGCGTTGCGCCGCAGCCGCTCCGCCGCCCGCGGCGCGCGGTCCAGCGTGACCGTCCCGAAGGCCGACACCGCATGATAGGACCCCGAAACCGGGCTCCAGCAGGAATTTTCCCGGACCGGCAGAATCCGGTTGCGGCAGGCGTTGAAGCCGATCGGCTGTCCCGGCCGCGGCGGCGCGCATTCCAGCGCCGTCCATGGAATCCGGAATTCGCCCGACCAGCCATCGTTGCGGATCTGCGTCCGATAGTCGATTGCGCCGTTCCAGGCGGCGTCGGCGTCGCGCGAATCGAACAGCACGCCGCGGCTGTTGCCGATGAGCTGGTAATAACGGCTGTCGTTCAGATCGGGCCGCAGATAGATTTCCACCGAATCGTCGTCCCACAGCGTCCCGTCGCGTTCGGCCGCGGCCGCGACCAGGTTGCCGGGGGACTGGCCGCCGGCCAGGAAGCCGAGATAGAGATATTGTTCGTCCCAGGCCATCCGCACCTCGGTGGGCGTCCGCGGAGCCGTCAGGCTCTGGTGAATGGAGAAATCATCCAGCACCAGCGCCTCCCGCCACCCCGGATCGCCGAGATAGCCGTCCGCCGCGATGCCGCCGGCGCGGTACCCGGCGGAGGCCCGGCGGTTGCCGCGCAAACTGTCGTCCGGCCAATGCGCCAGCGCGATCAGCGCGGCTTCGCCGTGCCGGAGGTAGACGGTCGCGGGGATTTCGGGATTGTCGGTCCGCACCGGACAGGCTTCGTCCCAGTACCCCAGCATCGCCGCCGAGCCGATCCCGAAGTCGTCCCACAGCCCGTACATGGCGGCCGCCGAACGGTGGTCGCGCCCGGACATGCCGTAGATCATGCCGCGCCAGGGGTTGCCGCCCTTGCCGGGCTCGAGCATTTCCGCGCCGGGACCGAAGGGAATCGCCGAGAGCTCGATCAGGTAGTAATCTTTGCCGCGCGAAAAATCGACTCCTTCGCCCGACCACGCCTGGGAGAAAAAGGCCATGGAGTCCATCTGGGTGGAAAAAATGCTGCTGTGATTTTCCAGGTAATCGTAGTTATTTCCGCCGTGCCACCACAGGTGTCCCGTTTCGGGGAGGTTGCGCAGCAGGATCTTGCGCAGCCGCTTGGCCACTTCGCGGCCGCCGCCGAAAGCATCCAGGTAGATGCCGTTGATCGGGAAGCGGCGGCTCAGGTAATCGACTCCCGCCAGGTAGAAGTTGTGCCAGCGGGTCGGCGCGAGCATGCCGACGGCCATGTCCATCTCGCCGGAATAGGTCGGCGTCCGCCATGCCGGGGCGTAGCCGTCAATCAGGTGTTCGCGCAGCCACGGATCTCCGCCGCCGGCCTCGATCATCTGCCCGCCGGTCACCGCGTACAGGTAGTTGACGCGGCCGAAGATCGGGTCGGGCAGCGACCGCAGCGCCCACAGCTCCGGCGCGTGCACGCTCATCTCGCGCGCGGTGTCGTACAAGGTCGCCTCACGGCCGGCCGCGGCCCCGCTCCCGTCGAGGCGGAGCCAGCCGTCGGCGAAGCTCCAGTTGCCGACCAGGCTCCCCGCCACGCCGCGCGGCCGGAGTTCCCCGGCCGAACCGACCGGATCGAAAAATTCACCCGACGCCGTCAGCGGCCCCGGATTTTCCCGCATCGCTTCCTTCGACGCGCGCACCGCGCCGACCCACAGGCCGCCGTGCAGCGAAAAAACCGCCCGCTCCATCTGTTCGGTATTCCAATACTGTCCCAGGTCGAGCGGCGTCGACGCGAAGAGCTTTCCGTCGGCCCAGATCGACGCTTCGCCCTCCTGCCAGCTCACCCCCAGCCGGTGGACCTCCCCCTCGCGCCACGGCGGCAGGGGTTCGCTCCACCAGATGAAGGGAATCGAGGTCAAACCCCGCTCCGGCTGGTTGACGATCACGTGCAGCCGCAGCCGTCCCTCCGGCCCCAAAAACAGCCCGAAGCTGGAGTAATTGTCCGGCCAGAACAGTTCGATCACCGAACGCATCGTCTCATCGGTCACCGCGGCCGGATCGAAATTGAGCTTGAATTCCACCTCCATGCTGCCGGAGTCCGCCCCGGTGCGCCCCGCGGCCGGGTATTGCAGCCCCCCGCCGGGAACCAGGGTGCGGATTTTTTCCACCTCTTCGGCCAGGTTGTCGAGCTCGGCGAAGGGATAATTGATGTAGGGATTGCCGCGTTCGGCGTGAAAAATCGAACCGATGTTGCCGGCTCCCGCCCCCCAGCCCTTGAAACGCCACTGCCAGCGCTCCGGACTCTGCGGATGAAACGGCGTCACCAGCAGCCGGAAACGGAAAACCACGCTCTCATTGGCCTCCAGCCGCCGCGCCCCGGAATAGGCGCGTACCAACACCGCGTCGCCTTCTTCGCTCACATCGATCCCGCCGGCCCCGCCGTTGTGCCATTCCGTCGACGGCGTCACCGACATCGGCTCGAAAAATGGTCCGTCGCCGGGCAGATGGAGCTGGATGCCGCCGCCGGCGTCGCCCAGCCAGAAATAGTTGGCGGCGCGCTTGGCGTCCCACTTCCATTGAATGCCGCCATGGCGGCGGCCGCCGCGTTCGCCCAGCCCCATCCAGTACGGCGCGGCTTCCGAACGCACCGGCAACAGCAGGGTCACATCATCCAGCGTCACCGCGCTTCGGGCGGTCAGCCGCCATTCACAGGCCAGCATGCCGTCGGATTCCAGCGCGGTACGCAATTCCCCGGCCAGCGCTCCCGCTGCCCCCGCCGCCGAAACCACCCGTTCGGAACGGTCGTCGCCGACCGCGGTCGCCTCGGCCGCGCCGGGGTCGAAGAGCACCTCGCGGCCGCCGGCCACGGCGACGCAACGCATCGGCCCCGCGAGCAGCTCCCGGCCGTTCGAACGGATCGATTCCGGCAGACCGTCGGCCCCGAAACGGATTTCCCGGCCGAGTACCCGCCAGGTGGCGCCGTCGCGTTCGATCGGCGTATACGGCGCGGGCACCGTGTCATCCCAGCCCAACGTCGAATTCAGCCAGGCCAACCGCGCCAGCCGCCAGTTGTCGCCGACACCGCCGTCGGGCAGCACTTCGCCGGCCACGGTCAACCCGACCGTCACCGGCGTCGTCCGGCCCGCCCCGGAGAGCTCGAAGGTCCCGCGGTAATCGCCAGCCGGCAGCTCCGCCGGCACGCGGACCACGAACCACAACGGTTGAACCCGGCCGGGCTCGACCGCGATCGGCCGGTGTGAACGCCGGCCGTGAAAGTCCACGATGTCCAGGTTGACACATTCGATCGCCCCGGTTCCGATCGCCGCCATCGCGCCGGACAATTCGCCCGTCCGGCAATCCAGCTCGACGGCCGCCTCCGAGCAGTTCCATACCGCCAACTGAAACACATAGTATTCGCCGGGCTGCGCCGTCCCCTCGAAGGAGGTCCCCGGCCCTCGCTCCAGCCAGCGCACCGGGACGACGTCGAACATCTTCACCGGATGCAGCCGGTCTTCGGGAAACACCAGAAACGGCGCGTTGTCGGCCAGCCGCCGCAACCCCTCTTGTTCTCCCGGCAGCGCCGGAATTTCCATCGGATCGAAACGGTTGAAGTCGTCGATCGCCTCCAGCGCGACCACTTCGGCGCGCGGCAGCCGCGCCGGATCGCCGAATTCCCACTCCGGGTAGTCGGGGGTGAAATATTCGCCCGGATGGTCCGACCAGTTTTTGCCCTGGACGAAGGGCAGGTAGTAGAGATGGTATTCCCCGGCCTCCGGCGCGGCGAACACGACGTCGCCGTAAGCGGCGGAAAGCTCCAGCGGGCGCGCCGCGACGGCTTCCCCGCCGGGAGCGAAGACCACGATCTTTTTGTTCTCCGGCGCCGGATCGCGCCGCCGCCACGGGACCCGCGTCAGCACCGCCGGAGCCGGCTCCTCCACCCGGATCACCGCCCGGTGATGGCCGCGGCCGTCGACGCCCCAGCTCCCGATCCGGTAGACGGGGACCTCCTGTTCCAGCGGCACGGCGAAATCCGCCGCCCATCCCGCCACGCCCATCATCAAACCCATCGCCAACGCCGGCAACCGCTTCATCCTTCACTCCCCGCTTCGAATAATTCAGACACTTCGATCATCCTTTTTTTCCGCCGGGAGCGCTCGGTGGCGAAGACCACCCGATGACTCTCCAGCGTCTGGCGCGCCCGCGGCCGCCGTACCCGATGACCGCGACGGTCAATTCCTGAAACGCCATTCCTACAAACCCCGTCTGTCGCCGACGAAATTTTCCAGCAGATCCTTGGTTTCCTGCAGGGTGTAAGCGGCCACGGAGCCGTCGATGCGCGTGATGTTCATCGTCCGCCCGTGCGGCCCGATCTCCCCGGTCGCGGCTTTGTACCAACTGGCCCAGGAATCGAGATTCAACTCCAGAAACGCCATGCGGTCCATCGCGTCGTAGGCGTCCATAAAGAGGAAATGTCCCGGCTCCGCGTCGCCGTAGCGGTTTAAATTGGCGTAGGGCGTCATGTAATAGGCGACCGCGTTGTCTTTGGTCAGGTTCGCCCGGGTGGTCTTCATGCTCATCGCCGGGCACTGCATGACGCCGATGTTCCCGGCATAGGCGTACACCCCGTTGCACCAGTTCCCGCCGCCGCCCGCGTCGAGCGCGGTGAATTCGATGTACGAGGGATAAGTCCCGCCGCTGGCGGAGTAATTGTCCCGGCTGAGGCCCCCCGGATTGTTCGGCAGCCAACTGTCGAAATCATTGCCGTACATCGCGGCGCACAGCCCCATCTGCTTCTGGTTGGCGGTGCATTTGATCCGCTGCGCCGCCGCCCGCGCCTTGGACAACGCCGGCAGCAGCATGCTGGCGAGAATTGCGATAATCGCTATAACAACCAGTAGCTCTATGAGAGTAAATTTATTGTGTCGCCGGACCTTCGGAAATTCATGACGTTTCATACCGGATTCCTTTCTGTTGCAGTTATCTTCGGGAACGGGTGAAATGCGCGTTGAAGCCGGGCCGGTACCAGGTGATCGCCGTATCCGGGTCCCGGCCCTGAAGATATTCCAGCAGCCGGTTCACGGTCAATTGCGCCATGGCCATGATGTCGCACTCCCAGAAGCTGCCGGGGACGTTGGGAATGCACGGGACCTGTTTGTTGCGCATGAAAAGCAATTCCGGCAGCGCACTGCCGCGCGTCGCCCACCCCTGGCGCAGGAGCTCGAGATAGATCCCTCCGGCCAGAATGTCGTCCGGCACGAGCAGCGCGTCGGGACGCCGTTCCGGCGGCATATGGAGGAATTTTTCGACCACGCCGGTCAGCCAGGGGCCGATGCTGCCGGGGTCTTCATGCGGCAGCGGCGCGGTCATCTGCAGACAACAGTAGTCCGTCATGTCGAGGCCGCCGAAGTTCCAGATGCCGAAGATTTCTTTGAGCTTCCGGTGGACCGGATAACCGGTGCTGACCAGCCCCGGACGCTGGAATCCCCGCGCCGCCAGCAGCCGCAGCGATTCTCCGATCACGTATTCGTAATCGAGAAAAACCCCGCGCCGCTGCCGGTTGTAACTCCCGACCGCGCAAACCGGTACCCGCTGGGCGTCGCACAGATCCCACGCCTTCTCGTCCAGCGACACGGTCGTGATCAATCCGTCGACCCGCCGCTGAAGCACATTCCGCCGCAAACCGTTGAAAAGCGACAGCGAATCGCGGTCGGACAAGGTGTCGTGGAGACGCAGAAACGGCATCACCTGGCAGGCGTGGTCGTGCAACTGGATCTCCAGGCACTGCAATAAACTCGCCCCGAAAGGATAGTCGGTCAACCGCATGCAGGCGATCCCGATGTGCCGCCCGATATAGCCGTCCGCCTCGGCGGAGCCGACGAAGACCCCCGTGCGGCCGCGCACCTCCAGCACCCCGTCCTGCTCCAGCGCCTTCACCGCCCGGCCGATGGTCATGTTGCCGACCGCCAGCCGCCGCCGCAATTCCGTCTGCGTCGGCAGCTTGTCGCCGACCTGGAGCTTGCTGTCGAGGATGTAACGCACCAGAGCGCGTTTCACCAGCTCGGTCTGGTGGCCTTGATTGTTTTTCATTTCCGACTGCATGAATTCCTGGTTTTTTAACCCCAAAATGGGTTTATAATAATTATAATACATTTACATCCCGAAGTCAATACGCGGAACAAAGAAATTGCAAAAATATTTTCCGGCGGCGAAGTCCGCCCCAAAAGTCAGGAGAGCCGCCATTCCCCCGGGGGGAGGCCGAAACGGGCTTGAAAGCGGCGGTGGAAATAGCGCAGGTCGCTGAAGCCGGCGGCGCGCGCCACCGCGGCCAGCGGCAACGGCGGACGGCGGCGCAGAAGTTCGCAGGCGTAATTCAGCCGCAGCTCCGCCAGATAGGCCGAGGGCGATGTGTTCAATACCGCCTGGAACGCGTTGAACAGCGTGCCGCGCCCCACCTGGAGGCGGGCCGCCAATTCGTCGACGTTGAGCGGTCCGCCGATGTGCGCGGCCGCCAGCAGCTTGGCTTGTTCCACCAATGTTGCGCGGCGGTTGCGCCTGGGGGGCGCGTCTTCTTCGGCGCGGCAGGCGGCGATGATCCGGCAGATGTGGGCCTGATGCAGATAAACCTTTCGGTCGCCGGCGCGATATGCGTTGACCAGCGCCATGAAATTCTCCAGCGCCATCGCCGGATTCGCCGGCCGGACCACCGGCCGGGCCGCGCTGAAGCCGCACGCTTCCGACAGCGCTCCGGCCTGTTCCCCCTCCAGCTTGAAAAAGTATACCTCCCAAGTGCCGTCCAGCGGCCGGTAATCGATTTCGACGTGCGGCCACAAGGTGAACATCCCTCCCGCGGCGACTTCGAAAACGCCGTCCGCGGTCTCCACCCTGGCCGTCCCTTTCGCCACCAGATGCCAGCAATAATAGTCGGGGAACCAGTGATAGTGCGAATCTCCCAGCCCGTGAATGATCCCGGCGTAATAGGCCCAAACGCCGGTCCCCGGCGGCTGCGTTTCATTCGCCATGTAAAATTCGACGTCTTCCGGCAGATTCATCTTAGCCCGCGTGGCGTTTCCGCCGGACGATTTCTTCGCGCAGATTCCGGTCCAGCAGATGGAAGAAGCTGGAAAATCCGCCGACGCGCACGATGACCGGCGGGTGGTTCTCCGGATGCTCCAGCGCCAGCTCCAATTGCCTCACGTCGCTCATGTTGCCCTGGAAGATCATGCCGCCGGCGGCGAAAAACCGCGTCAGAACGGCTTCGAGCAATTGCGGCGTCGCCCATTCCGCGTCGAAGTCCCACATCGTCGTCGCGCCGCCGGTCACCGGGGTCAGGTCGAGCGACAGACAGGAGTTCATGGCGGTGGTGAAATCGGTTTGGTGCAGCGCGATCGGAGCCGGCGTCATCCCGTGTCCGATGTATTCTCCGGCGTGCGCGCCGTCCGCCCGCGCCTTCAGCTCCCCGCTGGCCCACGGCGTCCAGACGAAATTGAAGATCATCGGCCGCAGGCAGCCGCCGAAGCGCGTCTTCGTCTCCGCCGCCGCGCGGCAGACCGACGCCATCACCCGGTCGCACATGGCGTCGGCCTCCGGGTCGCCGCAGCCGAATTTCGGCACCGCTCGAAGCCGGGCCATCAGCGCCGGGGCGTGTTGGAAGTCCTCCTCCAGCGCCCTCAGCAGTTCCGCCATGGCAAACGGGGGCTCCGGGGCAAAAAGCGTTTTTTGCAACGCGTAAAACTGGTCGGCCACCGTGGCGATTCCCAGCAGCGCCACGCCGTAATCGTCGTAACGCGCCCCTCCGGACTGCTGGTCGCGGCCGCGCTCCAGGCAGTCGTCCACCAGCGTCGAGAGCAGCGGCGTCGGACGCCGGCGCGCCATCTCTTCGGAGGTGAGAATGCCGAGCCGGGCGATGGAGCGGAATTCTTCGGCCACCCCGGCGGTGAAGCGGTCCCACAATTCGTCGAAGCTCTCCGCCGGCGGAGCCGCGTGCAACGCTTGCTCGAACCACTTCGCGATGTTGCAGCAGGTCATCAGGTTCATATCGCTGTTGCGCCCGGCCGGAGACAGCTCCATGCAGCCTCCGGCCATATAATCGACCGCGTCGGCAAAGGAAATCCTCCCCGCGGTCATCGCCGCCAGGGTGGCTTCTTCGCCGTAGATCTGCGCCCGGTTGGTGCCGTCGAGCAGATATTTGACGCAGAGCTTGCGGTAGGAGGCCGGATCGTCGCCGCGCCAGCGCGGGTAGAGCATCGGGTGGGTCTGCGGCCGGCCGATATAGACGTCGAGCAGCAGCTCCGACAGCGGATTGACCGAGTTGCCGCCATCCGGCGCGGAGCCGCCGACCATGACCGCCTCCACCCAGCCGTCGGCGGGATGCAGCCGCGCTTCGCAGCGGTCGTACCATTCGGCGATCAGCCTCCGGGCCTCCGGCAAAGTCAGGCGGCCGCTTTCGAGGTCTTTTTTCAGATAGGGCCAGAGGTGGAAGTCGACCCGGCCGGGGCCGTTGCCGCCGAAGGGGTTTTCAAACATTACGGCAAGATGCTGGAAATGAAAGCTCTGCAACGCCTCGTGAAAGCTCTCCGCCGGCCGGCGCGGCACCTTGCGGCAGATCTCGGCCAGAAGCCGAAGACGCTTCTTTTCCTCCTCGGACTCGGCGGCGGCCAGGGCGTTTTCGAGTGCCGCGACATGGGCGTCGTTCCACGCCAGAACGGCCTCCCAGGCCGTGATGGCCTGCTCGAAAAAGAGTTTGGCCTCGGCGTCGGCGGCAACGGCCGAACGCCGCCGCAGGTCCGCGAGCATGGCGTCGACGCCGTCGGCGAGGACGCGCTCCCAGCGCCATCCGATGTGGCCGGGGGCGCCGTAGCCGTGCCCCCCATTGCGCTTCGCCGTTTCGCGGCTCCAGCGCCACCGTTCGTCCTCGACGCCGGGCGGCAGCGGGGCCAACTCGTTGCATTGCCAGAGGATGCCGGCCAGCAGTTCGCGGTCGCAGAGGATGACCTCTTCGGCTTTGAGCGCCTCGCCCATGGCGCGCGCGTAGCGCTCGGAGTCGGGCATCGTTTCGGGAAGCGCGGCCAAAGCGCGATGCAGATTCAACACCCGGTTTCCGGGACCGGCCTGGGCGCGTTTTTCTTTCAGCGAAGCGGCAAAAAGTTCGTAATCGGTTCCGTCGGTCATCTCCTGCCTCCCACCTTAAAGTGTTTCTCGCTTTAAGATACTCCGGCATCGGGGCGCAGACAAACTCCGTTCGGATGAATTTTGTTCAAGGGCAGTGGTAATTCGGTGCAATTTCGAAGCGTCACGGCGTCTCCACCATCAGCACCCG
>JAVBSD010000359.1:0-3591 GCA_031547325.1 Victivallaceae bacterium
GACGGTCTTCGAAATCGTCACCGCCTTCGAAGTTCCCCGCGAGCTCGAATTTCAGGGGACCATCCTCGAAAGCTACGGCGGCATCGCCGAGTCGTGCGAAACGGCGACGCTGGTGGTCAAAAGCACGGTCTCGCTGGACGCCGCCGACGACCTGGTCCGGGTCAGGACCCGCATCGACAACAACGTCAAGGATTACCGGCTGCGCATGGTCGCGCCGACCGGCGTCGCCGGCAAGTATTTCGCCTATCAGAACTTCGCCTTTCTGGAGCGCGCTCCGGGCCGCGAAACCGGCGACGCGACGCAAAACCACCTCGAATCCGAGCCGCTGGAGAAGAATTTTTCCGGCATCGCCGGCAAGTTCGACGGCGGGGCCGGGCTGGCCGTCATCGCCCGCTACGGGCTGCACGAGATCGCCGCTTCGGAACGCGCCGACGGCGAGCTGTACGTGACCTTGCTGCGCGCCTTCCGCCGCACCGTGGCCACCGACGGCGAGATCGAGTGCCAGCTGCTGAAGGAGCTCGAATTCGAATACGCGTTCCAGCCTCTGTCCGGCGAATGCGATTACAACCGCCTGTGGCGCGCGGCGCAGGAGTACCGCTCCGAAACGCTCAGCCATATCCAGCCCTACGCCGCTGCTCCTGCGGAAGCGCCGTGGCTGCGGCTGGATGGCGGCCTGGCGCTGGCGGCTTTGAAGCCGGCCCACTCCGGCGAAGCCGGCGCGGTGATCGTGCGGCTGGTCAACCTCTCCGGGAAGCCGGCCCAGGGGACGGTGCGCCTGGCGCGTCCGGCCCGGGTGACGCCGGTCGACCTGGCCGAACAGGCGGCCGGGGAGGGGACGGAGACGGCGCAATTCACGGTCGCGGCGGAGCCGTGGCGGCTGCTCACTTACAAACTGGAATTCTGAGGCATCACTATGGCACTCTGGGGCGGCCGTTTCGCTGAAACCGGCAAGAAGGAACTGGTGGAATTTTCCGAGTCGGTTTCGTTCGACAAGCGTCTTTACGCGCACGACAACGCCGGCAGCAATGCCCACGCGGCGATGCTGGCGGCGCAGGGCATCATCCCGGTCGAGACCGCGCGGGCGATCGCGGTCGAACTCGATGCGATCAAAACGCGCATCGACGCCGGCGAGTTCGAGTTCAAGCTCGAACTCGAAGACATCCACATGCACATCGAGCAGGCGTTGATCGACAAGCTCGGCGCCGAGGGCGCCCGGGTGCATTCGGCGCGCAGCCGCAACGACCAGGTGGCGCTGGATATCCGGCTCTATTTGCGCGACGCGATCGCCGAGCTGGTCGGGGGGCTTCGGGAATTTCAGCGCGCCCTGGCCGGCAAGGCGGCCGAGCATCCCCGGGTGGTGATGCCCGGCTTCACCCATCTGCAGCACGCCCAGGTGGTGCTTTTCGCGCACCATCTGCTGGCCTACGTCGAGATGTTCGAGCGCGACATCGGGCGGCTCGAAGACTGCGGCGAACGCCTCAACCGGATGCCGCTCGGCGCCGGCGCGCTGGCCGGCTCGACCCTGGCGATCAACCGCCGGATGGTCGCCGAAACCCTCGGCTTCGCGGGCGTGACCCACAACAGCATGGATTCGGTGGCCGACCGCGATTTCGCGATCGAGCTGGTTTCGGCGCTGGCGATTTTCGCCATGCACGTGTCGCGCCTCTCCGAAGACCTGATTCTGTGGTGTTCGCAGGAATTCGGCTTCGTCGAGCTGGCCGACGCCTTCTGCACCGGTTCGAGCCTGATGCCGCAGAAGAAAAATCCCGACGTCGCCGAGCTGAGCCGCGGCAAGACCGCCCGCGTCTACGGCGATCTGGTCGCGCTCCTGACGCTCTGCAAGGGGCTGCCTTTGACCTACAACCGCGACCTGCAGGAGGACAAGGAGCCGGTGTTCGACGCGCTGGACACCGCGCGGCGGATTCTCGGCATCTATCCGGCGATGATCGCCACCATGAGCATCGACGCCGCGCGGATGCGCGAGGCGGCCGCCGACCCGGCGCTGATGGCCACCGACCTGGCCGAAAAGCTGGTCGAGCTCGGGGTGCCTTTCCGCACCGCCCATCACCGGGTCGGGAGTTTCGTCAAGTACTGCAAGGACCGCGGCATCGCGCTCGACCGCGCGACGCTCGAAGAGATGCAGGAGACCATTCCCGAGGCGACGCCGGAATTCCTGGAACTCTTTTCTCCCGAGGCCAGCGTGGCCAAACGCGAGATCGTCGGCGGCACCGGTTACAACGCCGTCGCCGCGGAAATCGCCCGCTGGCAGGAGCGGTTCGGCGGGTGAAAAATTATCGAAAAAAGCACGATCCCGGCTTGATACTCCGGCATTGACTGGTATATTATAGCAAACGGGACATACCTGTAGAACACATGCGAGCCAAAGTGTGAAAAAACTGAATTAGATTTTTGAACCAGCGAACGTCGGAGGGAAGTGGGTTGTCGATGGATTTGCCCGCTTCCCTTATTTTTCGACATGAAAGATCAGAAAATGGAAAGGAGTTGAGTCATGGCTAATGAATTGCTGACCATTTTGGAATACATCGAGCAGGAACGCGGCATCAATCGCGAACACCTGATCAGAGCGATCGAGAGCGCGCTCCTGACCGCCGCCAAAAAGAGCATCCACCCGGCCAATAACCTCAAGGTCAAGATCAATCCGGCTTCCGGACGCATCCAGGCCTGGGCGGTGCTCGAGGTGGTCGAGGCCAGTCCCAACGAAGATCAGATCGCGTTGGCGGAGGTGGAGAAGCGTTTCCCCGACGCCAAAATCGGCGATGTGATCGACTGGGAGGTTACGCCGAGCAATTTCGGGCGGATCGCGGCGCAGACCGCCAAACAGGCGATCGCCCAGCAATTGCGCCGCGCGGAGAAGGAGATCGCCCGCGAGGAGTTCGAGGACCGCGAAAATCAGATCATCAACGGCATCGTGCGGCGTTTCGAATCCGGCAACATCGTCATCGACTTTCAGAAAGCCGAGGGCGTTCTGCCGATGCGCGAGAAGATTCCCGGCGAACAGTACGTCGCCGGCGACCGGATCAACGCGCTTTTGCTCCGCATCGACACCGTCGGTTCGGGGCCGAGCCTGGTGGTGTCGCGGACCCATCCGGATTTCGTCCGGCGTCTTTTCGAGCGCGAGGTCGCCGAAATTCACGACGGCGTGGTCGAGGTCATGGGCATCGCCCGGGAAGCCGGCAGCCGGACCAAAATCGCGGTGCGTTCCAACGACCCGCGGGTCGATCCGGTCGGCGCCTGCGTCGGCGTGCGCGGCGCCCGGGTCCGGAACATCACCAACGAACTCAACGGCGAGCGCGTCGACATCATCCCTTACGACGCGGATATCCGGCGCTTCGCCGCCAACGCCCTGGCGCCGGCGGAGGTTCAGTCGGTCGAGGTCAACGAGGAGCGGCACGAGCTGATCGTCAACGTCACGCCGGACCAGTCCAAACTGACCTTCGGCAAGAAGGCGCAGAACGTCCGGCTGTCGAGCAAGCTGACCGGCTGGAGCATCAACATCCGCCAGGAGGAAACCCACAAGGGCGAATCGATGGAGGAAAAGATCCGCAAGGCCGCGGCGGCCCTGGCCGCCAG
>JAVBSD010000181.1:0-5293 GCA_031547325.1 Victivallaceae bacterium
GCAGCCGCTGGTTTTCCACCAGAAGTTTTTCGCGCTCCTCGTGCTCGGAGAGGCACACCGCGACCGCGTCGGCGATGATGTTGGCGACGGTTTCCAGCAAGGCGCAGTCGCGTTCGAGGTCGACCGATTCCGTGACCGGGCGGTCGATGCTCAAGGTGCCGATGACTTCGTCGTCGCGCAGCACCGGGACGCAGATGAAGGCGATGTTTTTGGCCTGGCCCCGCGCTCCGGTGCGGTCGAGAAATTCCGGCTCCCGGGCGATGTCGGGGATGACCGTGGGTTTGCCGGAGAGCGCGACCCGCCCGGTGATGCCTTCGCCGAGCTGGTATTTGCCGCGCCGTATTTCGGCGTCGGAGAGGCCGTGCGACGCTTCGATGAACAGAATGTCCCCCTGGCGCAACGTCACCGTGCCGCGCAAAAGGCCCATCTCCCGGTACAGGATGTCCAGGACGGTGGAGAGGAGCGTCGTGACGTTGCGGCGGTGCACGATCGCGTGGCTGATCTGGTGCAGCACCGCCATTTCCAGATTCTTGTACGGCATGGAAGCGAAAATGTTATTGCGGCGGGAAATCGAACTCGAACATGAACAGATCGCCGATTTTCTCCAGCGCCGCCTCGGCGTTGTCGCCCTCGGCGGTGAGCCGGATGCTCTGGCCGCACTGCAGCCCGAGGGAGATCAGCCCGAGAATGCTGTTGAGCTGGATGATTTCGCCGTCCGAACTCTCCACCGTCAGCTTGACATCGGGGAAGTCGGTGTTGATGGTATTGAGAATGACGCTGGCCGGGCGGCAATGAATCCCGGCGCGGTTGCGCACGACAACCTTCCTCTGCAACATGATATCCACCTCCGGTTTTACATTACATAATTGTAACAGTACAATATAATCCTATATAGGACTCAATGCAATCATCCGTCCCCGGATTTTTGCGTTTCAGTACGCCAGGTAGCGTTCGACGTCGACGGCGGCTCGGCAGCCGGCTCCGGCGGCGGCGATCGCCTGGCGGTAGTCGGCGTCGGCGCAGTCGCCGGCGGCGAAGACCCCGGTCAGATTGGTCCGGGTCGAGGGCGCGTCGACCTTGAGGTAGCCCTGGGGGTCCATGTCGAGCTGGCCCTTGAACACCCCCGTCGCCGGAGTGTGCCCCAGAGCGACGAAGAGCGCGTCGCAGGGGACGACGGCGGCCGCGTCGGTTTTGAGGTTGCGAACCCGCAGGCCGGAAACCTTGGGGTCGCCCAGGACCTCCTCGACCGCCGAATCCCAGAGGATGTCGATTTTCGGGTTGGCCATCGCCCGTTCGGCCATGATCTTCGACGCGCGCAGCTGGTCGCGGCGGTGGATCAGCGTGACCTTGGAGCAGATGCCGGCCAGATAGGTCGCTTCTTCGACCGCCGAATCGCCGCCGCCGACCACCGCCACCGGTTTGCCGCGGTAGAAGGCGCCGTCGCAGGTGGCGCAGGAGCTGACGCCGTGATTCCGCAACCGCCCCTCGGAAGGCAGCCCGAGCCAGCGCGGCGTCGACCCGGTGGCGATGATCAGGGCGCGGGTCTGCAATTCGGCGCCGCCTTCGAGGCGGATTGTATGGATTTTGCCGTCGGTGAGCTCGACCGACGCGACCGCGTCGTATTCGAACTCCACCCCGAAACGCTCGGCCTGGGTCCGCATGGCGTCGATCAGCTCGAACCCGTTGACGCCCTCGGGAAAGCCCGGAAAATTCTCCACCGACGAGGTGGTGGTCAGGAGGCCGCCCGGCATCATGCCGGCGATCAGGAGCGGCTTCAGTCCGGCCCGGGCGGTGTAGATGCCCGCGGTGAGCCCGGCCGGGCCGCTGCCGATAATCACAACATTTTGAATCATCATTTCTCCGCTTCCGGCGCCGTGTCGCCGTTGTTGTCCGGTTGTACGTAGTCGAGCCAGCGGTCGCGCCGCAGCAACTCCCGATAATCGGCGTCGCCCGCGGCGTGCCGGATGAAGGTTTCGGCGGCGCTCCGCCAGAACTCCGCCGCCGGGTGCTCCGGGTCGATCAGCAGCGCCACGATGAAGCCCAGCGGATAGCTGCCGTCGGAAATCGCCGCCGCCGCCGGCGCGACGCCGTCCAGCGCCAGGGCCCGCGCCCTGGCTTCGGAATTCTGGCAATACCAGCCGTAGCCGATGGCGTGTTCGGCGCCGCCGACCATGATTTCCAGCTCGTCCGGCGACGGCAGGCGGAAGATCTGCGGCGAGTATTCCATGTCGCCGAGCAGCCGGCGTGTGAGGTCGGCGGCTCCGAAGCTGGACGGCGCCATCCCGAACCGGTGAAGCTGGTACGGCGAACCGGAGATTTCACTCCAGTCGATGTAGGCGCCCGAGATCGCCTTGCGCGCGGCGTCGAGCGAAATATTGGCCATCGGATTGGCCGTGTTGACCCAGATCGCGCCGGCGCAGACGGCCAGGGGAACGGCTTCGAGCCGGTCGAGGGAGGCGAGCTCTTCGGGGAACATGCGGACCACCGCGCTCTCGATTTCGCCCCCGGTGAGCAGCCGGACGGCGGCCGCGGCGTCGGCGTTGCGGCTCCAGCGCACCGGGGTCCCCGTTGCGCCCAGACCGCGCACCCACTCCTGGACCGCGGCGCTGCCGCCGGTGAAATCGACGATTTCGCGGAACTCCGCGACGCTTTCGGCGGCGGGAACCGGATCGGGGGCGGGAGCCGGATCGGGGGCGGCTTCGCCGTCCCCGGCGGCGGCGGCGAGGCACGCCAGCACTCCCAGAATGGCGCCGAGCGGTTTCAACGCTTGAGCTGTCGTTCGATCAGGGCGACCGAGCGCCGCATTTGCTCGTTGCGTTCGCATATCTCCGGGACCTTCTTCATCGCGTTCATGATGGTGGCGTGGTTTTTGCCGAAAGCGGCGCCGATTTCGGGGAACGAACAGTTGGTCAGCTTGCGCGACAGGTACATCGCGACCATCCGCGGTTCGGCGATGTTGCGCGGCCGCTTGTCGCTCAACAGGTCGCTGACGTGCAGCTCGAAATGGCGCGCCACCTGCTGCTGGATGGTTTCGACCGAAACCATTTTGGCGGCGTTTTCCTCCTCGATCAGTTTGGCGAGCACCTTTTCGGCGATCTCCATGGTGATTTTGCAGCCGAGGCCGGAGGCGTAGGCGACCAGCCGCAACAGCGCGCCTTTGAGCCGGCGCACATTGGCGGTGATGTTGGTGGCGATGAAAACCAGAATCTGCTCGTCGAGCTTCGGCAGTTGCTGCTGCTGCTGCTGCTTGAGAATCGCCAGGCGGGTTTCGAAGCCCGGCGCGGTGATTTCGGTGGTGACCCCGGATTCGAAGCGCGACACCAGCCTGGCTTCGAGGCCCTTGACTTCGCAGGGCTGGCGGTCGCTGGTCAGGATGATCTGGCGGTTCCGGGCGTACAGAGTATTGAAGGTATTGAAGAACTCCTCCTGCAGCGCGTTCTTGCTGCCGAGGTGGTGGACGTCGTCGACCAGCAGCACGTCGGCTTCGCGCAGCGACGCGCGGAATTCGCTCTGGCGGTCGTTGCGCAGCGAATCGACATAGCTGTTGAGGATTTCCTCGCAGGTGGCGTATTTGACTTTGGCTCCGGGGTTGCCCTCCTGGATCTCATGGGCGACCGCGAGCAGCAGATGGGTCTTGCCGGTGCCGCTGGAGCCGTAGATGAACAGCGGGTTGTAGATGCCCGGCTCCTCGGCGGTCTTGCGCGCCGCCGAGTAGGCGTAGCGGTTCTCCTCGCCGATCACGAAATTGGCGAAGCTGTGGCGGTTGCGGCCGGGGCCCTGGCCTTCGCGCCGGGCCGCCGCCGGCGCTTCCGGGGCGGCCTGGAGGACCGGCGGTTCGTCTTCCGGCAGGCCGAAGCCGCCGGTCAGCCGGAAATCGGCGATCCCGTCGATGTCGGCGAGCGCCTGGCGCAGCATGTCGCCGTAGTGCTCGGTCAGGTAATCGGCGAAAAAGTCGTCGCTGACCCCGAGATGCAGTTCCTGCTCCTCGACGTCCACCGGGACGATGTTGGCGAACCACTGCTGGAAGATCACCGGCGCCAACCGGCTCCGCAGCTTCGCCGCGATCCGGCTCCACGCCAGCGCCGCCGCTTCGCTTCCTCCGCCACAATCCGATACGTTCAGAGTCAATTTGCTCCCCGCCGCTTTTTTTTTTAAAAAAAATCCGCAATCGCCTGGCCGTCGGCGATTTAATCACTGATTCCATACCCGTGTCTTCCCAAGACGCACCATGTCGCCGAAAAGTTATTAACAACCTGCGATCAGACGCTTTAAGTCGTTGCCGATCCGCCGGAAATGCCGGCCCTGAAGCCGAAGTCCCGCCGGGACGCTCCCGCCGGGACTCCGGCGGCGCCGGATTTTTCGCCATTCCAAAGATAGCTACTTTTCGCAATTTCAAGCTCAAACATGGGACAAGCCCCGTTTCGAACCGGCCGGGAAAGCTCCCCCGGGCGGGGGAAATTTCCGTAAATTGCGCCGGGTCCGTTGAAACATCGCCATTTAGGCGAGCCGCCGCCGCGTCTTCAAAAAGTTATTAACAACCTATTGACATCCCCGAGTCGTTATTCGGTGGCGCCAATGTAATAAATGTAGCCATGATGGCGCTGTTTGTCAATGTCCCTGGCCGATAATTTTTCAATAATTTTCCGGTCCGGGAGGCTTGACATTTTTATTTTTTGCGTTATGGACGAGTTATGAAAGTGTCCGGCTTGACTTCTGCCGGGAACCGGGATACTATATACCGCCAAATCATTTTCGGAGGGATTCGATGGACGGAATTTCATTCGGTATCGGCCGCGGGTGCATCAATCCGCCGGCGCCGATTTCGCTGGCCGGCTACTTCAACATCCGTATCTGGGACCGGGTGCTCGACGACATCGAGGTCCGGGCGTTGGCGCTGGAGTCCGGCGGGGAGTACGCGTTTGTGGTCCAGTTCGACCTGGTCACGGTCAATACGGCGCTGTATCAGGAATTTCTGCGCCGGGCGGAGGCGGCCGGACTCCGGCAGCTGCGGCCGGACAACCTGATCGTGACCGCGACCCACACCCACACCGCTCCGGACATCCGGTCGGACGAGGCGGCGGGCGCCGACTACATCAGCTTTGCCGCCGACCGGGCGGTGGCGGCGGTAGCCGAAGCGTTGCATGCGATGCGGCCGGGGAAATTGTCCGGCGTCACCGCGCGCGACGGGCGTTTTCTGTTCAACCGCCGCTTCTGGATGCGGGACGGCGAGGTGGTGACCAATCCGGGGAAACTCAACCCCGACATCGTGCGTCCCGAGGGGGAGATCGACCCG
>JAVBSD010000096.1:0-7752 GCA_031547325.1 Victivallaceae bacterium
TCCAGTTGTATTCGGTCAGCCGGACCGAACGGCTGATCGATTACACGCCGGCGCAGCGCCGCGAGGTGGCGCGCCGGTGTGCCGACGCCGGGTTGGCGGTCGCCTCGATCTGCGGTGAAATCGGCGGCTTCGGCTTCCGTCTGGCCGACAAAAACCCCGAACGCCTCGAACTGTCCAAACGCAACCTCGATCTGGCGTTGGAACTCGGCTGCCGGGTGGTCACCAGCCACATCGGCGTGGTCCGCGACGACCGCAACGACCCGCTGTACCGACTGCAATTGGCGGCGCTGCGCGAGATCGGGGCTTATGCCGCCGGGCTCGGCGCGGTCTTCGCCGTCGAAACCGGCCCGGAACAGGCGTCGACGCTCAAAATGCTGCTCGACGAGGTCGGGTCGCCGGGAGCCGGAGCCAATCTCGACCCGGCCAATCTGGTGATGGTGCTCGACGCCGATCCGGTCGCGGCGGTGCGCACCCTCGCGCCTTATATCGTTCACACCCACGCCAAGGACGGCGTGCACTTCCGCCGGTGCGACCCGGAGCGGGTCTACGCGGCCTTCGCCCAGGGCGGCATCCGCCAGCTCACCGCCGAAACCGGCGAACTCTTCGCCGAGCGGCCGATCGGCTCGGGGGCGGTCGACTGGGAGGCCTACCTCGACGCCCTGCGCCAGTGCGGCTTCGACGGCTGGCTGGTCATCGAGCAGGAGGTCACGACCCAGTCGCAGCAGGCGACCCGGGAGGCCGTCGGCTTCCTGCGGGCGGCCCTGGAGCGGCAAAAGGCGACTTTGCACGCCGTCCGGACTTGACAAAACCGCGCGGCATGGTATCTTGTAAGAACCCAAACCATTTGAAAGGTAATTCCGACATGCGCAATCTGAGCAAAATTTCCGCCGACTGGTGGGACTACACCACTCTCGACAAAGAACTTCTCGACGACGCGGCGAAGATCACCATCGACACGCTCAAGAGCTTCGAGCGTCCCGGCTTCAAGATCAACCTCTTCGACACCTTCCAGGAGTTCTACTGCGCCGAGGCGCTGGAGTACATCAAGGTCTGGCAGCAGGCCACCGCCGACAACCCGGTCGGCGTCTGCGGCCCGATCGGACCGACCGAGCAGCTGCCGCTGGTCGCCCAGATCGTCAACGCGATGAACCTGTCGCTCAAGCACTGCCACTTCTGGGGCATGGACGAGTGGCTGCTCGACGGCAAGGCCGCCGGCCTGGACTTCCCGCTCGGCTTCGCCAAGGCGGACATGGATCTCTGCTTCAACCGCATCCGTCCGGAATTGCGCATGCCCATGGAAAACATGCACTTCCCGACCGAGGACCCCACGGCGTTCCGCAAGAGCTTCGACCAGGCGCGCTGCCTGCTGATGCAGGGCGGCCAGGGCGAGACCAAGCACTGGGCCTTCAACGACCCGGTCCGCCGCGAGGGCAAGTACAAGGACGTCCCGCCGACCCCGGCCGAATACCGCGCTTTGCCGGCCCGGATCGTCGAGCTTCATCCGATCACCCTGATCCAGAACGCCCGGACCTCCGGCGGCGGCACCGTCCAGAACGTTCCTTCGGCGGCGGTCACCGTCGGCCCGCAGGAAACCTGGAAGTGCGACCGGGTGTCGATCTGGCATCCCGGCCACCACGACAATCCCTTCGGCATGCGTCTGACCACGCTGATGATCTCCAAAAAGATCGCCGATTCGACCGTCCCGATGTCGCTGCTGGCCGATCATCAGGATGTGGTTTTCAACTTCTACCGTCCCGGCTTCGGCGTCTGCGCGGTCGAGATGCACTGAGGTAGATCATGACCAAACGAGCGATGGCCATCGCCTGCCATCCCGACGACATCGAATTCATGATGGCCGGGACGCTGCTGAAGCTGAAGCGGGCGGGCTACGAAATCCACTATATGAACATCGCCAACGGCAGTCTCGGAACCGAGTCCACGCCGCGCGATGAAATCGTGGCGATCCGCCGCGAGGAGGCGATCGCCGCCGCCAAGCTGGCGGGGGCGGTCTACCATGAAAGCCTCTGCGACGACCTCGAAGTCTTCTACAACACCGCGACGCTGGCGCGGCTGATGCCGACGATGCGCGAGGTGGCGCCCGAGATCCTGCTGACCCACGGGCCCTACGACTACATGGAGGACCATGTCAACGCCGGCCGGCTGGCGGTTTCGGCCGCCTTCTGCCGCGGCATGTTCAACTTCAAGTGCGACCGGCCGGTCCCGGGGACCTTCCAGGACATTGCGGTGTACCATTCGATGCCGCACAGTCTGACCGACTCGCTGCGGCGGCCGGTGATTCCTGGCCTCTACGTCGACACCACGCGCCAGATCGCCACCCAGCGTCTGATGCTGGGCTGTCATGCCAGCCAGAAGGAATGGCTGGACCGCAGCCAGGGCATGGACGCCTACATCGAGGACCTGAACCATCTGGCGCGCCACTACGGCAAGCACTCCGGCGTCTTCGAGTACGCCGAGGGCTGGGTCCGCCACAATCCGGCCGGCTTCTGCGCGCCCGACTTCAACCCGCTGGCCGAGGCGCTCGGCGATCGGGTGAAGGTCAACGCGAAGTTCGAAGCCGCCCTCGAGTGGTAAAAAAACAAAAAAATAAAACCCAAAAGGGCCGCCCGCAGGGCGGCATGGTCCAGGTTGGATAACCTGGCGCGGTCCAGCCGCGGAGGCTGGTCGCCTGTCTCAACAGGCGAAATAGTAGGTAAGCCCGAGCGGGAGCTCGGGCGGAGCCTTTTCGGTCGGCGATGGCGCACTTTTGGGGGAGCAACGCGTTCCCCAAAAGTCCGCTCGGAGCCGGGCCGGCCGCGCCACCGAAGCGCGAACCAATCGCCTACAAGACAGTCCGCAACAAAAAAAGCCCGGCCAATGACTGACCGGGCTTTTTTCATAACAGAAACGGCATTCGCCGTGGGGCGCTTCAGGCCTTGGCGAAGTTGCCGGTGCGAATGCAGGCGGCGCAGGCCTTGATCCGTTTGACGGTGCCGTTTTCAATGATCTTGATCGACTGGAGGTTCGGCTCGAAGGTGCGCTTGGTGTTTTTGACCACGTGCATACCGATACCGCCGGCCTTCTTGGCCAAACCGCGGCGGGTGATGTGGCCGCCTTCGAACTTTCCCTTGCCGCAGAGGTCGCAAATCTTACTCATTTTATATCTCCATATGGTTGTAATACGTCTGAAAAAGTGGTGAGCTGACTGGGATTCGAACCCAGGACCACTGCCTTAAAAGGGCAATGCTCTGCCGACTGAGCTATCAGCTCACTTACAGACCAGTTAAAATATCACCGTTTGCGGAAAATTCAAGCCCCGAAAACAGTTAAATCGCCAAAACAACGCCCTCCCCGGCTGAAAAAACCGGACGGCAGCGTTCAACAGGGGGGTGTTTCCAGCGCCCGGCGCAGCCAGCCGGAGCTTTCGGCGAGGCCGCCCGGCCGGTTGCGGGCGAGCCAGAGGTCGGTATGGCGGCCGATCACCCGGCGCAGCGCGTCGCGCCACGCGGGACGGTCGACGCGCATCCGCTTGAGCATCGCCAGGCGCAACAGCGCGCAGTCGGCCATCGCGGCGGCGTTGTCCAGTTCCGCCCGGACCAGCGGCGGCGCCAGCCCGGGACGGGAGGCCAATTCCCGGCGCCAGTGACGGAGCCGCCGCCGCGCCGCGTGAATTTCGGCGGGCCGGACATTGTCCAGATGGGCGGTCGTCCCCGCCCACTCCGGTTTGAACAGCGCGCTGTGGTACAAGGTCCGCACCCCCGGCGGCGGATTCCGGAACTCCCCGGGAATCCGGCCCAGCTCCTGGTACATCTCTCCGAGGCGCGGATCGGCGGTTTCCGGGGTGAAGATCCGTCCGATCGCCGCCGGCAGCGCCGCCTGGAGCTCCAGTTCGGCGCCGGGATTCCAGGCGGCGCCGGCCGCCAGGCCCAGTCCCGGCCACGACAGCGGCCAATACTGATGGTGGCCGCCGTCGCCCCAATCGGTCAGCAGCATACCCTGCGCTCCGGCCCGGAAACCGTTGCCGATTGCGTTGAGAATGTTGGCGGTCATGTTGCCGATGTTGCCGGTGAGGCTGCACCAGGTCGAGGTTCCGGGGCAGACGCTGAAGGGAATGCCCGCCGCCCGGAAACGGGCGGTCTCCTCCGCGAAGGGGTAGCGCGCGGTGTAGCCCCAGGAGTTGGCGGTGATGCCGGGCGGCAGCTCGGGAATGAATTCCGGAGCGCGGACGACGATCTCGCCCCAGAACTGCGCCTCCTTGCCGTGGGAGTTGGCCAGCTTCGCCACCCCGGTCAGGAAATCGAGGTAGACCCGGGATTTGCCGTGCCGGGCGCAGCGTTCCTTGCTGCGCCCCTCCCCCAGCTCCAGGGTTTCGTCGCAGCCGATGTTGACCCTGCGGCTGGTGAAATTCGGCAGCATCTCGGCGTAGAGCCGGTCGATGAAGGCCAACGCCTCCGGCCCCGGCGTCAGCGTCCCCCGGCAGTGAATCTGCCAATCCTCGTAGAACCACGGCGTCGGACATTCCGCCAGATGGCGGTACTCCTCGAACGCCAGCCAGCGTTCGAGGTGGCCGAAGCTGTTGAGGTTCGGCACCAGCTCGATGAAATGGTCCCGGCAGCATTCGTCGAGCTCCATGATCTCGCCCGGCGTCAGAGGCGAACTGTCGAACCACACCCGTTCGTCGCCGGCGAAGGCGAAGGTGTGTTCCATATAGAGCTGCAATTCGTTGTAGCGCAGCCGCGCCAGTTCGCCGATCATCCGCTTCAGCGACGCCAGGGTCGGCACCTTGCAGCGGGAGACGTCGAGCATGTAGCCGCGCCGGGGCAAGGCCGGACCGTCCTCGATCCGGATTTCCGGAACGCGCCGCCGATCGCCGGACAGCAGCGTTCCGGCCGCCTGCAGCGCGTAGAAGCACGCCGCGTCGTCGCCGCCGGCGGCCGTGAAGCCGTCCGCGGTCGCGGCGAGGCGGAAGTGTTCCGCCGCCAGTTCCGGCTCCAACGTCAGCCGGAGCAGCAGCCGCTCGGACGCAACCCGCCCCGCAGTGACCTCGATCGGCCGGGACAGGCCGGCGGAAATCTCTTCCGCCCACCTTCGGGCCGCCCGTTTCAGGGCGAAGCCGGCAGTTTCGGGCAATTGCAGCCGGTCGCGGCCGCTGTAGTTCCAGCGTCCCGGTCCGCGGTGCGACCGGCGGGGGATCGGATAGATGTCCATCGGTTGGAAAAACTCAAATGCTGTTGAAGTGGGGGATGTAGGTGGTCCGCTCGTGGCGGAAGGTCTCGACATGGCCGTCGGCGAACAGCCAGTTGGCCCGGTTGTTGTGATGGTAACCGAGGTAGTTCTGGTCGGTGCCGATCGAGATGTTCGGCCCCGAAACCCCGATCATGCCGTCGACCAGCCAGCAGAAATCGGTGGCGGGCCGCTTGACGGCGTTGACGTTGCGGCTGAACCACTTGGTCGAATCGGTGGTGGCGTTGTAGCCGATGCAGCCCCAGGTGGTGCCGATCGAGGTCATCCCCGGCGTTTTATAACACGACAGGAAATTGTTGCTGCTCGACGGACATTGCAGGATGCCGACCTCGCCGCCGATGATGTTGCCGCCGCCGTCCGCGGTGTAGGACAGATAGCCGGCCAGCCGCGCCTGCCAGTAACAATACCGGTTGGCCTGGTTGGGGTAGAAGCCGTCGAAGTCCTCGATGTACATGAAACCGGCCAGGCCGATCTGCTTCAGGTTGCCGACGCACTTGATGGTCTGGGCCGCCGCCCGCGCCTTGGACAGCGCCGGCAGCAGCATCGACGCCAGGATCGCGATGATCGCGATCACGACGAGGAGCTCGATGAGGGTGAAACGAATTTTCTTCATGGGTCATTTCCTCCTGATGGTTGCGGTATGATTCACGCGTCCTTCTCCGGCGGGCGCCAGGGGAAGGTCGATCCGCCCGGTTTCAAAACGGCCTGCAGTACGAATCTTTCCGGGGTGAAATCGCCCTTCAACTGCTTTTTGAGCATGGCGCGCACGTGGTCGACGGCGTCGTGAAACGGATTGACGGTGGTGGTGGCCCTGGGGTGGATCTGGTCGCAGACCGGCAAGCCGTCGATGGCGGCGACCGCCACGTCGCGGCCGACCAGCAGATGGTGATCGCCCAGGAATTTATAGACCAGAAACAGATAGCGGTCCGGCACGATCAGGGCGCTCGGACGCGGCTCGCCGGAGAAATATCCCTCCAGCGTGCGCGCGAGCGAATCCTCCTCGTCGTCGAACATCCCCTGCCAATGCGGCTGCACCCGGAACCCGTTGGTGGCCATGATCCGGTAATAGGTGCGCAGCCGGTTGAAGAGGAAGTAGTTGAAGTTTTCGTTGATCCGGCTGTGCAACATCGCGATCCGGGTATGGCCGAGCGCGATGAGGTGTTCCATCAGCAGTTCGACGATGTTCTGCGGGTCCCGGACCTGGCAGCCGCAGCTCCACTCCGATTGCGGAAAGACCGACACCGTCGGCTTGCCGGTCTCGCTGAAGCACTTGACGATGCTCTCCATCTGCGGCTTCAGCAGAATGAATCCGCTGGAATCCTCGACCTGGGCGAGCTTGACGTAGGCCGCCGCCGACTCCTCCGGGTGAACCACGTGCACCCGCATGGCGTAATTCATCCGCGACAGGGTTTCGCCCATGGCGCTGATGAAGTAATTGATGATGCCGGAGCTGGAGTCGACGGAGTAGCGGATCACCCCGCAGCAGACCAGGTCGATGACCCGGTGCGCCGAGCCGGGCGCGGGCAGCTTGACGATGCCGCTCGAAGGACGGACCTGGATGACGTTGCTCTTCTGGAAAAAATCGAGCGCCTGGGTCACCGCCGCCCGGGTCGTGCCGCTGGCGTCGATCAGTTCGCGGATCGACGGCAGTTTTTCGCCCGGCCGCAGATCCACCAGGCAGCGGGCGATGTACGCCTGGGCGGCCTGGTAACGCAGTGTCCTGATTTTCACCACGGCGGCGCTCCTTCAATCCTTTTCGACGGTCCAGATCATGGTTTCCCAGGGACCGAGGCCGGTCATCCGCAGCCGGCCGCCGGCGATCGCGGCGTCGCTCTCGCGGGTGTTCCGCCACGGCTTCAGCCGACCGGCAAAGGGAAACTTCTCGATCACGGTCGCGTCCAGCACCAGATCGCGCTCTTCGCCGGTGTTGTTGGCCAGCACGACATAGGTCGCGCCGGGGCGTTCCCAGGCGGCGAGGACGACTTTTTCGCGGCCGTTGAAGCCGAAATCCCGTGCGGTCGCCTCCCAGACCTCGCCGACCTCGGCGGCGAAATCCGCCAGCTCCCCGACCGACGGGGCGAAGACCTCCCGGAACCAATCCAGGTTGACGCCGTCGCCGGCGCGCCCCGGATGCGTCCCCGGCGCCGTATGCATATGATAGAACGAGAAATAGAGGATTCCGCGCGCCCCCAGCGCCATCGACACAAAGCCCATCTGGCGCATCTCGGTCAGGTTCGGCAGACGGTACCCGGATTCGACTCCGTTGCTCTGGCCGGGAAAACACTCGAAGCTCATCGCCTGGATCGCGCCGATCACCGGCCGGCCGCCGGAGACGCCGAGCGCGCTGGACAAAAACGTCGCATAGCTGTGCAGCGGCGCCTCGGGAAACGGCTGGCCGCCGCGCACCGGATAAAAATCGACGATCAGCGCATCGGCGACCCGCGCCAGCTTGTACCACTCCTTGATCCAGTTGACGCACAGCGCGGTGGGGATCTCCGGCGTCAGCTTCCC
>JAVBSD010000401.1:0-3534 GCA_031547325.1 Victivallaceae bacterium
CGGGTCCCGCACGGTGGTCGCCACCGACGCGACCTGGAACTCTACGCCGTCGGCGATACTCGAAAGCGACATCCGCGTCGGCGAAACCCGCGACGCCGGCATCGCCGAAGACGGCCCCTGGCAGCCGGCCGCGGTCGTCGACGCTCCGGCGGGGGCGTTGCAGCCGCAAACCATGCCGCCGGTCAAAATCGTCGAAGAATGGCCGGCGGCGCGGATCGACGGCGGCGCGACGCCGACCAGAATGATTTTCGACGCCGGGCGCAACATCGCCGGGTTCGTCCGCATCCGGGTCACCGGCGGGGCGGGGAACCGCGTCCTCGTCAATTACGCCGAACGCGTCACCCCCGACGGCGACCCCGACAACAGCCGCATCAACGAATACACCGTCGCCGGCCGGGCCTTCCAGCAGGACCGGTATTTTCTGCGGGGCGGGGGTATGGAGGAGCTTCAGCCGCTTTTCGTCTACCACGGCTTCCGCTACATCGAAATTCTGCTGCCGGAGACGGCGCGGATTCATTCGGTCGACGCGTGCTGGTGCCATACCGCTTTCGAGCAGACCGGCTATTTCCGCTGCTCGAACGCCATGCTCAACCGGATTCAGGAGCTGTGTTTGTCCAGCTTCCGCAGCAATTACCAGGGGCTGCCGATCGATTGTCCGCACCGGGAGAAAAACGGCTGGACCGGCGACGCGATGATCGCGGCGCATTGCGGACTGCTGAATTTCGACATGGCCGAATCCTACCGCAAATGGCTCGACGACTGCCGCGACGCCATGCGCGGCACGGGGGAACTGCCGGGGATCGTGCCGTCTCCGGGGTGGGGCTTCGATTGGGGCAACGGCCCCTGCTGGGACGTCGCCTATCCGCACATCGCCTGGCAGTTGTACGTTTACACCGGCGAGGTCGGGGTACTGGAGCGCCATTACGAATTCCTTTCCCGCTACGGCGATTTCCTGGCCCGCGAAAAATGGAACCGCAAAAACCTCGTCGACTGGGGTCTCGCCGACTGGGTGCCGCCCTACGGCACGCCGATGGACTACAGCGCGCCGCGGGAATTTTTCTCTTCCGCCTGTTCCGTCCAGGTCTGGCGGCTGCTCGGCAGGATCGCCGCCGTCCTCGGCCGCGAAGCCGATTCCGAACGTTACCTGGCCTGGAGCGAATGCTGTCGTCACGCGATCAACCTGGAATACTATCATCCGGAGACCGGCGAATACGCCTCCGGCTCCCAATCCGCTCAGGCGGTGGCGCTGTATCTGGAGCTCCCCGAGCCGGGGGAAGTCCCCCGCGTCCTGGCGGCGCTGACGCGTTTGATCGAAGCGGAGGGCGGCAAGATGAACTGCGGTTTCCTCGGCACCGCGAGTTTGCTCCACGTCCTGTCCGAGGCCGGCCGCGAGCATCACGCAACCGCTTTGCGGCTGGCTTCCGGGACCGCTTATCCGTCCTGGGGGTACATGATCGAGCACGGCGCGACGACGTTGTGGGAGAGCTGGCAGGGCAACAGTTCGCACAATCACGTATTGTTCTGCGACATCAGCCATTGGTTTTACCGGGCGGTGGCGGGGATTCGTCCCGACGAAAATCATCCGGGGTTCCGGCATTACTTCATCGAGCCGCGCGGTCTGGCGGAGCTGGAATTCGCGGAGGCGCGTTTGAAGGTTCCCGCCGGCGAAATCCGGGTGGAATGGCGCTGGACGGGCGGCGTGTTCCGGTTGGAGTTGACCCAGCCCGCGGGGTGCGTCGCTTCGGTGCGGCTGCCGGACGGCAGCCGGCGCGAGGTCGCCGAACGGCATTGCGTGCTGCGCACCGCGCCGGAAGTCCCGGCGGAAAACCCGGTTTTCACCCTGAAATAAAAAAACAAAAATAGGGCTGCCGCGAAGCCCTGGGCACGGTCCAGGTCCCATGGACCTGGTGCGATCCAACTGCATAATACCAATTCGCTTTCAACCATAGACCGGCGACCGCCTTGATGGTCTATGTTTGAAACCTCATTGGTATGAGACAGTCCGGCAGGCTATTCCAGGTCGAAGAACTCGTTGCCTTTGCTTTCGTCGCCGAACCAGCCGAGGCCGAGCTCCATGCACCTGGCGGTGGTGCCGGCATTGTAATGGGGGGCGGAGTAGGCGATCTTTTCCGGGCTGACATGGCCGTCGAGCCAGCAGATCGACGCCTGGCGGCTGTGGCGGAAGTGCATGTCGGGGCTGACGTATTCGCCGATCGGCTCCCGGATGCTGTAGGATTCGACATAGCCGTCGACGTAGCCGGAGGAATCGCCGAAGGCGACGGTTGCCGCGGCGTTTTGCGCCTGGGTGATCCGGGCCGAATCGTGGCGGTAGGTCGTGTTGAACGACCTGCCGCCGCCCAGGAAGCTGACGTTGTAGCCGTAGCCGCCGTTGCCGCCGTCGTAGCTGCTGCCGTTGACGAACGCGACGGGACACGCTTTGATGCCGTCGGATTCGCCGAGGTAATCCATCAGGCCGCCCTCCGGCCGGAAGCGGTCCGAATAGGAGTCCCGCCTGCCGCACCAGGTGCGGTTCCAGTCGTCGCCGATGTAGGCCTGGACGCAGTAGTCGCCGTTGTCGCCGGCGTACATGGTGAGGGCCAGGCCGAGCTGTTTGATGTTGCCGACGCATTTGATTCCCTGGGCCGAAGCGCGGGCGCGCGACAGCGCCGGCAGCAGCATACTGGCGAGGATGGCGATGATCGCGATCACGACCAGAAGCTCCACAAGGGAGAAATACCTGGCGGTCGGGCGACGATGGAAGGCGGTTTTCATGGAGCTTCTTTCAGGTTATTTATCGGGAATGTAGTATTTTTCTCTGGCTTCGTCGTCGTTGGCGCACGGATGGCCGAGATTCCACTGTTTGTCGTAATCGCCGTTGCTGGAAATCAGCGGCCGGGCGTCGACATGGCCGTCGCACCAGCCGATGTTGGCCTTGCTGTTGTGTCGAAAATGCATGGTTGGAAACATCTTCCATACGCCGCCGGGCGGTTCGATCGAGGAGCTGAAGCCCAGCAGGTCGCTGCCCCAGTTGCCGTCTTTGCCGACCGGGATCGACGAATCGGCGAACATTACCTTGTCCGAGGCATTGCCGATGCCGTTCAGGTTGAACCCGGCGGCGAAAGCTTCGGAAGAGTAACCCTCGAAGAGCGTGCCGACCAGGGTGTTGTAGCCGTAGCCGCCGCAGCCGCGTTCGAACGCCTGGATGCCATCCGGCACGAAAAGCGCGGGGCAGCGGTTGATTTTCCCGTCGCCGCCGATGTAGGGCGCCAACGGGCCCAGCGACGGGTCGTAGTCGGCGCTGCCGCCGGAACTGGTCTGGCCGCTCCAGCCGTGCCAACGCCGCTTGTTCGCGCCCATCATGTCCTCGGCGTAGGGCGCGAGGAAACCCGAGTTGTCGTCGGCGTAGAGGACGTTGCCGAGAGTGATCTGTTTGAGGTTGTTGATGCAGTAGGCGGCCTGCGCTGCGGCGCGGGCCTTGGAGAGCGCCGGCAGCAGCATACTGGCGAGGATGGCGATGATCGCGATCACCACCAG
>JAVBSD010000220.1:0-5055 GCA_031547325.1 Victivallaceae bacterium
GTCGTTCCGCAATGCCGGAGCGTGATCGTGCTGGCGCGGCGGATTCTCCGCGGTTCGCTGCGCGGCGTGGAGGAGGGGACCAATTTTTACTCCACCTACGGTTGCTTCGGGTTTCAGATGCTCGAAGACAATTTCGTCTCCAAGACCACCTACGACCTGACCTGCCGGATCGAGCAGGGGGGCTTCGAGGCGGTGCCGCTTTTCGCCTACGAGAAGAGCGATTTCCGCTACGCCGATCCGGTGGCGCCCGGCAAGCCGGCTCCGAACGTCATCGTCGATTACCGCGCCTGCGCCCGGGCCGCCGGCCTCGGCGAATACGGTCTCGGCGGATTTTTCCTGACTCCGGAGTTCGGTCCGCGCCAGCGTTTCGCGCTGATCCTGACCGACGCCGAACTCGACGCCGACCCGGTGGCGGAAGCCAGCCTCTGCGTCAATTGTTCCGGCTGCGTCGAGGCCTGTCCCTTCGGCGCCATCGATCCGGAGAAGGGGGCCGTCGATACTTCGATCTGCGCCAAGTGCCAGAACGGAGCGTTCTGCCTGCCGGGGCGCAACGACGCGGTCGACCGCATCGCCGCCAGCTGCGGCCGCCGCTGCGTCATCGAACTGGAGAAGCGCAACGCGCTCAAGAGCCGTTTCGCCAACGCCTTCCGGCAGAGCGAGCCCTGGGCGCTCGATCTCGCCGGCAAACCCTGCGCCGCGAAGTAAATGAGGACCGACGCCATGAAACTGACAGCGCAAATGGTCAAGGACGCCGCCCGGCGCGCCGGCTGCGGCGACGTCGGCATCGCCAACATCGAACGGTTCAAGGGGGCTCCCAGGAACATGCATCCGGCCAATATCATGCCCGGCTGCAAATCGGTGATTTCGATCGTCCAGCCGATTCCGCGCGGCACCTACCGCGGCATCACCGAGGGGACCCACTGGAACAACTACACCTTTTACTCCTACAACCGGCTGAACACCCTGTTCCGGCCGCTGGTCACCTACGCCGCCGCCTGCTTCATCGAGGACGCCGGCTATGAAGCGGTCCCGGTCTATCCGGGCGTTTGCGAAGCCCACTCTCCGCGCGATCCGGTCGCCCCGGGACGGCCCGCGCCCGACATCGACCTGAACGTCCGCATCGCCGCGATGGCCTGCGGCCTCGGCGAAATCGGCTGGTCCAAGGTCTTCATCAGTCCCAAATTCGGTCCGCGGCTGCGCATCGGCACCATCCTGACCGACGCCGAGCTCGAACCGGATCCGCTGGTCCAGCCCGGCACGCTCTGCAAACGTTGCATGAAGTGCGTCGGCGATTGCCCCGGTTCGGCGATCCCCCGGCCCGGCGACCGGCCGCCGATCGAAATCGAAATCGACGGCGTCAAGTATCAGTGGGGCGACGTCCATATGGGGCGCTGCACCCTGACCCACCACGGGTTGAATTACCGCTGTTCGCCGTTTTTGAAAAAAGCCTTTCCGGGCTTCAACTTCGAGGTCCCCGAAACGACCATGTCGGAGGAGGCCGCCTACAAGATGGCCTATCCCCTGGCGCAGGCCGGGTGGCGGAAGACCAGGGAATTTCCGAGTTGGCATGCGATTCCGTTTTATCATCAGATGCTGTCGCATGTCGGCTACTTCGCCGTCTGCGGCGCCAAAGGCTGCATCCGGAGCTGCATGGAGTTTCAGGAAAAAGCGCATCTGATCGGCCAGGATGCCTTTCCGACCCCGGTCTTTCCGGAGGAGAAGTGGCGGCTGGCGCCGCCCTGCGAAGATGAAACCGGCGGCGTCGTCGAGAAAAAGATCGATCCGCACCTCTATCAGGAACCCGACCCCGCGCCGGGCGCCTGGAGCAAATAATACCGCTTCGCCGGGGAGAACAGACCGGGAGCGTCATCTTTCAGATGGCGCTCCCAATGTTTTTTATTGGTTGGAAATGATGAATCCAGCTTGAAAACACCGTTTCATTATGGTATATTATGCACTTTCTTTATATGCAAAAAAAGGGAAAATGATGTATCGGTTCCGAGGCTGTGTCCGTCTGCTGTTTGCCGCCGTTTTTCTGGTGCTTGCCGCCGGCTGTTCCGGTCCTCTGGTGACCAATACTCCGCGCTCGGCGGTCGAGCAGCAGCTCATCTCCACCGTGATCGAACGCGGCATCCGCCGCGCCAGCTTCATCGATTACGCCGGCAAGCGCATCCTGCCCGAATACTCCAACCTGGCGCCCCAGGTCGACCTGCCTTACGTCAAGGGCGTTTTCGAGACCCATATGGCGCGCTACGGCATCACCATCGCCGCCGACGCCGCCGACGCCGACTACATCATCGAAGTTCTGTGCGGCGTCCTGGCCACCGACCAGAACAAAATTCTTCTCGGTACGCCGCCGCTGCCGATTCCGGTGCCGGAAACCTCCATTTCGATCGTCGTTCCCGAAATCGCGCTGTTCTCCAAGTTTTCCCGCAAGGGCTTCGCCCGTTTCACCTTCAACATTCTCCGCGCCGCCGACCGCAAGCCGGTCGGGGCGATCGAGGGGATCAACGCCAGCGCTTACTTCAACAACTGGGTGATTATCCTGGTGCCGTTCACGTCGCATGACCTGCCGCTGGCCGAACCCGAAACCACCCAGGGTTATCTGCGTTTCGATTTCTGACGGCTTTTCGCGGGGCGGCTCTTGAAAAATCGCTCAAGCGGAATCATATTATCACAATTCAATCAGGGAGGATGGAAATATGAAGCTATGGCTGATGGCGATGACGTTGGCGCTGGCGGTGCTGGCGGCGGGATGTTCGAACGGAATTCCCGCCGGCAGGTATACCAACTTCGCGGTCGATACCCCGGAATCCCAGTGGATCGACGTGGAGTCCGACGGCTCCGCCAAACTGACGCTGCTGCGCTTCGAGTACTACAACGCCCATGTGCCGGTTTTTGCCTACGATTACCGTCTCTCCGAGCCGGTGGCGGTGGCGGAAGGCGCCTTGACCGACGTTTCAGGTTTGCGCCGGCTGGAGTGGCGGGCGTCGTCGAACATGAGCGCGGTCCGCGAATTTTCCAGCCGCGAATGGTATTGGAACGGCCGCGCGATCGTCGCCGTCGATCCGCTGCTGTCCGACGAAATGCTGATTTTCGTTCCGACCCCGTAGCCGGGGCCGGCGGGGCGCTTTTGACCGGAGACGTTCTCGGTGAACGTTTCCGGTCTTTTTTTATTGTGCCGGGAGTGGAATATTTTTCAAGAAAATAGTTGCGTTTTGTCCTTGCAAAGTGCTGAAGATGTGGGTATAGTGCATTATTGAAGAACAGATCGAACAAGGAGGAAAAATCATGCGCCGTATCCGGAATTTCACCCTCATCGAACTCCTGGTCGTGATCGCGATCATCGCCATCCTGGCCTCCATGCTGCTGCCTGCTTTGTCCAAGGCCCGCGCGGCGGCCCAGGGGATCAAATGCGTCAGCAACCAAAAGCAGATCGGCATGTACGTCCACTTGTACCAGACCGACGGCGACGGCCTCTACCCGGCGGCCGGGGGCAGCATGCCCTGGGGCTCGACCGCGGCCAATCCGGGCTGGACCAACCATCTGAATCTGGTCGTCGACGCGCCGAAGGGGATTTTCAAGTGTCCGAGCGATACCAGGGAGTTTTCCTACTCGCTCAACTGCCATGAAGTCTATCTGCTGCTGGGCGGCCGGTTCGGGTCGTGGCGGCAGAATCTCTTCGACAACTCGGCGGTCGGCGCCAGCCGGATCATCCTGATCGAGGAGTCATTGGATATTTTCGAGGCGGACGATTCCGACCTGGACAATTACAGCCAGGACACGCAACCGACCAAAGATCTGCATTCCGGCTTCACGCTGCTTTTCGCCGACAACCATGTGGAAAAAGTCAAAAGTTACGACTTTCACAACTACGGTTATTACACCGACGTGCTCCGCAGCAAGTGGGACGGGACGGCGCTCTGAGGTGATTCCGCCGGAGCCGTGGCTCCGGCGGAATCCTCCCGGTTACCGGGTGACCCGGGCTTCAAAGGCGAATTCGCAGCCGGACGGCACGATGCGGAAGCCGTCGGAGAGCGCTTCGAAGCGGGCGTTTTCGAGCTGCAGCGTGTAAGCGGCGCGTTCCGGGCCATTGGTGTGGATGTAGCTCAGCGTCCGCGCGTCGGCCAGCAGGATTTCGGTGTTCGCGCCTTCCGGCGCCGCCGGCTGGTAGGTGAAGGCGACGGCCAGGCCCGGCAGGGTGCTTTCGACCGCGAAACGGGTGCCGCTGCAGGTCAGCGTGACCCGTGCGCCGCAGTCGCAGGTCCATACCGCGGAAAGGGTCTCCGGGTCGGGGCTGGAAACGCCGCTGAAGCCGCCCTGGAGCGGCTTGCCGTCGAGGATGAAGCGCATCCGCGCCGCTCCCCAGCGCATGCCGTCGAGGAGCGGCAGCGCGTCGTAGGTGCACGCGTGCTCGGCGCACACCGCGTCGAGGAAGGGTTCGGCGTAGTCGTCGGAAAAAATCTGCCAGTCCCGGATCGCCAGCGACCGGTCGGCGTCGCGGACCAGGTTCAGCCGCCCGAAGCGGTTCATGCTCCAGATCGAGGAGCGGTTGTGCCCCTGCCAGTCGTCGAGCGCGACCACGCTGGAGGCGGGGGTGACCGGGAAGCGTTGGCGGAACCAGCGGCCGGTGTCGCCGAGGGTTTTGACGGCGAGCTTGCCGGCGCGGGCCAGTTCGGCGACCTTGGCGTACTGGTAGGTCAACCCGTCCTTCATCCACTCCCAGCCGAAGGAGTTTTCCTGGCCGACCTGGGCGTAGCCCATCGCCATCACCGGGTCGGTGAAGTTGTGTTCGAAGAACCAGTCGATCCAGCTCGGCACGCCGCCCCCGGCGGGGAGGTTCTGGTAGCCGGTGTAGACCGGTTCGAGGGTGATCACCGGCTGGGCGTCGGACGCGCCGGGATCGGCGTCGTACTGGTAGATCGGGTCGGAGCCGAGCATGCGGAAGATCGGCACCGGGATCTGGTCACAGCATTCGGCCGCCGGCAGATAGGAGTTGCGGCAGCTGGCGTAGTAGCCGTTGGCCCAATAGCCGCCCCACAGCGTGTAGCCGTC
>JAVBSD010000487.1:0-16092 GCA_031547325.1 Victivallaceae bacterium
CGGCGACGGCGGCCTGCTGGGCCGGACGGCCGCCGAACTATTCCGGGCGGTCCGGGCGGTCCTGGAAGGAAATTTTACCTCCGACCAGGTGAGCTTCGACCGGGGCAACCCGGCGGGGCGGTTTCCGGACGGCTGCATCGCCGGACCGGCGATGGTCGCCCTCGCCGCCGCGTCAGGCGCCGGTGAATTCGACCGCGAACACGACTGGGAGGGGACGGCGGCCGCGCTGATCCGGCGGGTCCTGCGGCGGCACATCGACCGCGGCGAACTGCGCTTCCACGAGGCCGCCGATGTCGACGGAACCCCGCTGGCGCTCGACGGCGTCGTCATCTGCGACCCCGGACACGCGCTGGAGTGGATGGGGCTGGCGGCGCGCTCGGCGCTGCGTTTCACCTCGCCGGAGGGCGAAGCCATCCGCGGCGAACTGGCCGGGCTGCTGCCGGAGCTGCTGGAAAAGATCTTCCGCGCCGCCATCCGGCCGGAAGCCGGCGGCATGGTCAAAACCATGGACGCGGTTTCCGGCCGGGCGGTAAATTCGGATATGCCGTGGTGGAATCTCCCCGAAACCATCCGCGCCGCCGCCCTGACCGGGCGTTTGCGCGACTTCCCGGCCCGCGCGGAAATCATGGCCGCCTGCGCCGCCATGCTGCTCGACTACTACATCGTCCCCGAAGCCGGCGGTCTGGCGCTTCCGAACCGTTCGGCCACCGGCGCGGTCTCTTCGGCGATTCCGGCCGTCCCCGACGCCGACCCCGGCTATCACGTCTGCCTGCCGCTCTGGGATCTAAATTGATACGATTTCGGCGCCGCGGAAGAAACTCTCGCCCGGCGGGGCGGTGAAGGTGAAAATCGACTGCCGGAGCGGCGCCAGCTCCGCCAGGAAACGCTCCCGGTTGGCTCCGTCCAGGTCGCCGGTGACGTCGTCGACCAGCGCCACCACCTCGCCGCCCTCGGCGTCGGCGCGCAGCAGCTCGGTCGCCGCCAGCTTGAGCAAAATCGCCAGCCGCCGCCCCTGGCCGGTCGAGGCGTAGGAACGCGCCGCCAGCCCGCGGTAGTCGATCTTGAATTCGTCGAGCTGCGGCCCGAAAAGAGTGAATCCGGCCCTGGCTTCGCGGCGGCGGTTGCGCTCGAAATGCGCCAGGTAGCCGGCGGGGTCTTCCGGATAGTCGTTGCGGTACTCCAGCGCGAATTCCTCGTTTTCCAGGCGCCGGCGCACCGCCTCTTCCAGCCGGGCGGTCCAGGCGCGCCGCGTCGCCGCCACCTCGGCGGCGGCGCGGGCCAGCTCCGGCTCGAAGGCGCGGGCCACCGCCTCCTGATTGGAGCGGATCGCCGCGTTGCGCCGGACCAGCGCCGCGTGGTAATTCTGCAGCGCCCGCCAGTACCCGGTGTCGGCCAGCGCGATCAGCATGTCGAAAAAACGCCGCCGCGTCGCCGCGTTGCCGGTCACCAGCAGCCGGTCCTCCGGCGCGAAAACCACCGGCTGAACGCCTTTGATGAATTCGCTCGACCGCGCCACCGGGTTGCCGCCCACGGCGAGGCGGCGGCGGCCGTCGGCGTCGTATTCGACGCGGTAGATTTCCTGCCAGCCGTGAATTTCGAGCGCCGCTTCGACCGTGGCGGTCCTGGCGCCGGCGCGGATCATTTCCTTCAGCTTCCCGGTCCGGAAGCTGCGCAAAAGGCCGAGGAAGAAGACCGCCTCCAAAAGATTGCTCTTGCCCGCGCCGTTGGGGCCGACCAGCGCCGTCACCGGCCCCGCGAAGGAAAATTCCCGGCGTCCGTAGTTGCGAAAGTCGCTGAGGACGATGCGTTTGAGCATACAGTTCGTCAGGAGGGCGGCGCGGCCGATTTTGCCCAGTAGCGTGTCAGCATCTCCCGCACTCCCTGGCGCATGGCGTCGCAGGTCGGGCGGAAGATGCTGCGGTAGGAAAAGATGCATTCCCCGCGCACCTGCGGCCGCAGCTGGTTGTAGCGGAATTGCGCCGCCAGCTCCCGCTTGTCCATGGTGTTGCCGACCTGATGGGCGGCGTGTCCGATGTAGAGCTTGACCGCCGTGCCGGCGACCTGGCGGCTCCACCAGTCGGTCAGGCAGGCGTAGGCCGCGACGTCGTGGTTGAAGTGCCAGTAGATCTGCGGGACCACGTAATCGATCCACCCGGCCTTGATCCACTTGCGCACGTCGGCGTAGAGCGAATGATAGGCTTCCTTGCCGCCGGTGGCGCTGCCCTCCGGATGGTTGTTCCGGTTGGCCCAGATGCCGAAAGGCGAAATGCCGAACTCGACTCGCCGGTTCTGTTCGCGCCGCAGCTGCGCCAGCCCGTTGTGAATGCTCTGGATCACGGCGTCGACGTTGCGCCGCCGCCAGTCGGCCAGCGCCAGCTTGTCCGGGTTGTTTCTGGCGAAGGCCGCCTTGTCCTGGTCGCCCATCCCGCTGTACGGATAGAAATAATCGTCGAAATGGATCGCGTCGATCCGGTAGTTGTAGGCCACCTCGCCGACGGTTTTGACGATGAAGCGGATCACCTCGGGTTCGCCGGGATTGAGCAGCAGCAGCCGCTCGTTGCCCTGGGCGATCTCCAGGACCAGGTTCGGGTTCCGGCGGGCGAAATTATCCGCGGAGAGGGTTTTGAGATATTCCGCCTTGGAGAGCTTGGTTTTTCCGACCACGCGGTAGGGATTCATCCAGGCGTGAAAGAACATGCCGCGCTTGTGGGTCGCTTCGACCATGTAGGTCAGCGGATCGAAATCGACGATGCCCTTGCCCTCGGCGCCGGTCAGGTGGCGCGACCACGGATTGAGCTGCGACCGGTAAAAGGCGTCGTTGGTCGGCCGCACCTGAAAGATCACCGTGTTGACGTTGATCGACTGCAGATTGTCGAGCACCGCGTCGAATTCGCGCCGGAATTCGGCCGCGCTCTGCGTTTTGGGGAAATCGATGCCGTCCACCGTGGCGACCCAGACCCCGCGGAATTCGGTCGTTCGCGGCCGGTAATCGACCGGCACCGGCACCGGCGAGGCGTCGAAGCGTCCGCCGTAGCGCACCTGGACGCCCTTTTCGTCGCGGTACGGCGCCGCTTCGCTCGGGGAGCCGCAACCGGCGCATAGCCAGAGCAGCGCCGCCATCACCCATGCCCAATATCTCATCGCCGTCACCCCCTGTAATCGAAACAGGGCGGCCGGACCGGTGATGCACCGATTCGACCGCCCCGAAGTCGCCGTAACCGGCGTTATTGCCTGAAGGCCTCGTCGAAGACCGTGCCCATGTCGACCATCTGGTCGCCGGGCTTCAGCGCCGCCGAGTATTCCTCGCCGGCCGCCTTCAGTTCTTCGTCGGAGAAGTGCTCGCGGGCGGCCTTGATCGAGAGGCCGATGCGGCGCTCTTCGTTGTCGACCTTGATGACCCGGGCTTCGACCTCCTGGCCGACCTGCAGCACGTCCTTGACCTTGTCGACGTGATCCTTGCTCAACTGGGAGATGTGGATCAGGCCGTCGATCTTGTTGGAGAGCTCGACGAAAGCGCCGAAGGCGGTGATCTTGGTCACTTTGCCGGTGACCAGGTCGCCGACGCTGTAGAGATCGTCGATGTTGTTCCACGGATCGGTTTCGGTCTGCTTCAGGCCGAGCGAAATCCGCTGCTGGTCGGGATTGATTTCGAGGATCATCACCTCGACTTCGTCGCCGGGCTTGAGGACTTCGTTGGGATTGTTGATCTTGCGCGTCCACGACATGTCGGAGACGTGGATCATGCCGTCGATGTCGTTTTCGATTTCGACGAAAGCGCCGTAGTTGGTCATGTTGCGGACCTTGCCGGAGATGCGGCTGCCGACCGGGTACTTCTCGGCGAGCAGTTCCCACGGATTGCGCTCCTTCTGGCGGAGGCCGAGGGAAATCTTCTTGCTCTGCTTGTCGATGCCCAGGACGACCGCTTCGACTTCCTCGCCGACCGAAACCACGTCGCTGGCCTTGGTGACCCGCTTGGTCCAGCTCATTTCGGAGACGTGGATCAGGCCTTCGACGCCGGCTTCGATTTCCACGAAGGCGCCGTAGGGCATGATGTTGACCACGCGGCCGTTGATCTGGCTGTTGACCGGATAACGGGCTTCGACCAGGTCCCAGGGATTGGCGGTCTTCTGCTTGTAGCCGAGGGAGACGCGCTCCTTGACGTAGTCGATGTCGAGGATGACCACTTCGACGTCGCGGCCGACATCGAGCATTTCGCTCGGGTGGCCGATCCGGCCCCAGCTCATATCGGTGATATGGAGCAGGCCGTCGACGCCGCCCAGATCGATGAAGGCGCCGAAATCGGTGATGTTCTTGACCACGCCGGCGCGCAGCTGCCCGACCTGCATTTCCTTGAGCAGGCCCGCGCGGCGGTCGCGCATCGACTCTTCGAGCAGCTCGCGGCGCGAAACCACGATATTGCGGCGGTCGTTGTTGATCTTGAGAATCTTGACGTCGTACTCTTTGCCGAGGTAATCATCGAGATTGCGCACCGGACCGACGTCGATCTGCGAACCCGGCATGAAGGCTTCCACGCCGTCGATGTCGACGATCAGGCCGCCCTTGACCCGGTGTTTCATCAAGCCCTTGACCACCGAGCCTTCGCCGCATTCGTTGGTGATGCGGTTCCAGGCCTTCATCGCCTGAGCCTTCTGGAAGCTGATGCCGGGCATCGAGTTTTCGTTCTCGACCTCTTCCAGGAAGACGTCGATCGCATCGCCCGGGTTGATCTCGTCGTATTTCGAGAATTCGGCGGCGGGGACGAAGCCCTCGGCCTTGTAGCCGATGTCCACCAGCACCCCCTGCGGGGTCTTGCCCGCCACCTTGCCGGTGACGATGGTTCCGGCGACGAAGTCGCTCTTCTCGGTCGTGTGCCCCGCGAGGAGCTCTTCCATCGACGGCATATTGTCCAGGTCGACGAAGACGGTGTTGCTGCTTGTTTCTTTTGCCATTGTTTTTTGTTGCTGGTTGGGTTGACTGATTACTTCCGGCCTCCGCCGCACTCCCGGCGATGAAAACCACATCCTACTTATTATAATCCGGTTTGGATAAATTACAATCGGGAAAGACGAAAAACTTTCAAAATATCATTGATCGCCCGGCGCCGCCGCCGGTCCGGGCGGGGCGATTTCGCGCAGCTCCCTTTCGGCGATCTCGAAGTGGATCAGCTCGACGCCGCTGGCGCGGGCGAAAGCCCGGAGCCGGGCGAATTTGGCTTCTTCGAGTTGAACCGGGGTGACCACGATTTTCCGGAAATGGTAGCGGCGCAGGAGTTCTTCGAGGTCGTCGAGACTCCCGAGCACCGGGTAGCCGTAGACGCGGAAGAACTGCAGCGCCGGATCGTCGTCGACGATCCCGATGATTTTCAGCGGGCGCTCGTCGCGCAGGTTGTTGATGCAGGCCAGAAACAGTCTGCAGTTGATGCCGCCGCCGTACATCACCACCGGGATGAATTCCTGATTGAGCCTTTTGCGGCGCAGCAGCGCCGGCAGCACCCAGCTGCCGACCAGCCGCCAGGTCATGCGCTGTCCGGTGAGCGTGCCGATGGTGAAGGTCCCGAGCAATACCGAATAGAGGAGTCCGGTTCCGCCGTACCAGTGGGCGCCGTAAAGGCCGACCAGCGTGCCGATGCAGCTCCATTCGAAGGTGCGCCAGTAGTCGAGGAGGCTCGCCCGCAGCCAGTAGGTCCAGTAGGTGCCGCACACCAGGAGCGCCAGAGCCATCGGCAGCAGGTGCCACAAATAGAAGGGCACGTCGGGCAGCGGCATGTCGAGCAGCAGGCGCGTCGCGATGTAGCTGCCGGTGATCAGCCCGAGGTCGATGAAGGGCTGCAGCAGCGGAAAGAGCAGCGTGCGGCGGGGCCGCCTCAGGCCGGTGACCAGCGCGTTGGCGCTGGCGTTCAGCTCCAGCACCGCCAGCCGGCGGACGGTGATCAGCACCACCGCCAGGATCAGCAGGTACGCCAGCGCCGGCTGGTTGCGGTCGAGCACGATGAAGGCGATGCCGGCGCCGGCGAAGAGCCCGGCGATCATGTAGATGAACAGCGCGGCCTGGCGCTGGCTCGTGAATTTGTCGAAGAGCCGGTGGTGGATGTGTTCGCGGTCGGCCGACATGATGCCGGAGTCCCCGGGGGCGAGCAGCCGCCGCATCAGCCGCCGCCAGAAGGCCAGCGCGGTGTCCAGGAGCGGCACCCCCACCGCCAGCAGCGGCACCAGGAGCGTGGTCATGGTCACGGCCTTGCCCATCGCCGCCAGCCCGTAATAGGCGAAGAACAGTCCGATGAACATCGCCCCGGTATCGCCGAGGAAAATCCGCGCCGGCGAGAAGTTGAAGCGCAGGAAGCCGAGGCAGGCTCCCCCCATGATGAACAGCGTGATCGAATGCTCCAGCGGCCGGTCGCTCAGGAAGCCCCACGCGCCCAGGCACAGCGCCGCCACCACTCCGAGTCCCGAGGCGACCCCGTCGAGGCCGTCGATCAGGTTGAAGGCGTTGACGATCGCCACCACCCAGAAGACGGTGACCACCATCGACGGGATGAATCCGAGTTCGAGGCCGAACAGCTCGGTGATGCGGTTGCCCACTCCCCACACCGCGAGGCCGGCGATGATCTGGAGCGCCAGTTTGAGCTTGGCGGAGATGTCGTAGCGGTCGTCGATCAACCCGGTGATCAGCAGAATGACCGCCGGGATCGCGAAGCGCCACAGCGTTTCCCGCGACGGCGGATGCAAGAGCGCCATCGCCCCGGCGCACAGAAAATAGGCCGCGGCCACGGCGACGCCGCCGGCGCACGGCGTCGGTTTGGTGTGAATGCGCCGCTCCGAGTTGGGGTGGTCGACGAAGCCGAGCCGCGGCATCACCCGGATCGCCACCCAGGTCAGCAGCAGGGAAACGGTCAGTGCCAGGGCTGGAAACACCACCGCCTCCAAGTACGAAACGAAATCGTCCACTCTGCCGCCTTGCGCTTTTGGCGCGGTAAATTGAAGAGTTGTCAAAAGCCACTATAAAATATATCTTCCCGGCGTTTTTTTCAAATGGCGGATGCGTTTTTTGGCGCCGGCGGAAATTTTTTTTCCGGATTTGCAATTAGCTGAAACGGTGATATCTTATTGAGACAGTTTGGTTGAAACCAGGCACTGCATCGCGAAGACCTTGATCCGGCGGATCGTTGTCCCGAAGCCATTTCGGGGCTCACCAGAAGGTTGTGTGCGTTGCACCCGTTCCTCCGGCGCCGTGCCGGGGCCGCGGCGGGTCGCGACGGTACTCTTTCCGGTACGCCGTTTCCTGTTTTTCCTGCGATAAGGCAGTGCGAAAAACAGGAATTATATGGAAACGGCCAAGAACATCAGGATTTATGCCGGCAGCGCTCATCCGCGGTTGAGCCGCGACATTGCCGACTACCTCGGCGTCACGCTGGGCAAGGTCAATCTGATGCGATTCCCGGACGGTGAGATCTGCGTCCAGTTCGAGGAAAACGTCCGCCGCGCCGACGTTTTCATTGTCCAGCCCACCTGCGTTCCGGTCAACGAAAACCTGATGGAGCTGATGATCATGGTCGACGCCGCCAAGCGCGCGAGCGCCGCCCGGATCACCGCGGTGCTCCCCTATTACGGCTACGCCCGCCAGGACCGCAAGGACCGCCCGCGGGTTCCGATCACCGCCAAACTGGTCGCCACTCTCCTGACCGAAGCCGGCGTCGACCGGGTGATGTCGCTGGATCTGCATTCGCAGCAGATTCAGGGATTTTTCGACATTCCGGTGGACAATCTCTATGCCCGTCCGGTGCTGGTCCCCGAGGTCAAGCGCCTGGTCGGTCCCGATCCGGTGGTGGTCGCTCCCGACTCCGGCAGCGCCAAGATGGCGATGTACTACTGCGATCTGCTGGGCGGCGGCTTCGCCGTGGTGGCCAAGCGCCGCATCAACGCCAACACCGTCGCGTCGAGCCACCTGGTCGGCGAAGTCCGCGACAAGGTCTGCGTGATCACCGACGATCTGACCTCGACCTGCGGCACGCTGTGCGCGGCGGCGGATCTGCTGAAGAATTCCGGCGCGGCCAAGGTGTTCTGTTCGGTGAGCCATTGCCTGCTCAACGACGAGGGCAAGCAGCGGCTGCTGGCCAACAACACCATCGAAAAGCTGGTCGTCACCGACGCGGTGCCGGTCTGCGACACCATGGGCGACCGCATTCATGTGGTCAGCGTCGCGCCGCTGCTGGGCGAGGCGATCCGCCGCGTCCACGAGGGCAAGTCGGTGTCGTCGCTCTTCCGGATACAGAAGTGACCCGGAACGGCCGGGATCGTCAATATACAACTGATGTCAACCTCGACAATGCGTAGAAAGGAAATCGCACGAAAATGAGTACGGTTAAGCATGAGATTGCGGTCGAACCGCGCGGGCTCAATGGCTCGGGCAACGCGCGCCGCCTCCGCAAGTCCGGACGGATTCCGGCGGTGGTTTACTGCAAGGGCAAGCCTTCCGAGATGGTTTCCCTCGCGGTCGGCGACTGGGAAGCCCTGTCCCGCCACGACCTGAACCTGGTCTATCTGAACGGCGCCAACGGCGCCACCGCCTGTCTGGTCAAGGAAGTTCAGATGAACTACCTCAAGAATTACGTGGTCCACATCGACTTCCAGGCGGTCGACCTCGAAGAGGTCATTCACGCCGGCGTCAACCTCCACACCGTCGGCGAAGCGGTCGGCGCGAACCGCGGCGGCGTGCTCGAAGTCACGCTGCACCAGCTTCAGCTCTCCGGCAAACCGGCCGTGCTGCCGGAATCGCTGGAAATCGACGTCACCGCGCTCAATGTCGGCGACGCCATCCACGTCCGGGATATCAAGCTGCCCGCCGGCGTCACGGCCCTGGACGATCCCGGCGCGCTGGTGATTCGCGTGGCGCCCGGCAAGGTTTCCGACGATGCCTCCGCCGAAGGCGAGGCGGAACCGGCGTTGGTCAAGGCAAAGGCGGAAGCGGCGCAATAACCTTGCGCGCCGCATTCCCCGGGTTGTTTTCACATTCATATCATGCAATCGCAAGCGCCACGGTCGATCCGGCTCATCGTCGGATTGGGCAATCCCGGAAGGGAATATGCCGAAACCCGGCATAACATCGGGTTCCGCGCCCTGGCGTGCCTGGCGGCGCAGCTGCCGGGGCGCTGGGAGTCGTCCGGCGGCTGCCGCAGCGAACTGCTGCGCGGACGCTGGCGGGGCCGGACGTTGTGGCTGCAGTGGCCGCAGACCTGGATGAATCTTTCCGGGGAGGCGGTGCTGGGGCTGGCGCGGCGCGAGAAGATCGCGCCGGAGGAGATCCTGGTGGTTTCCGACGATCTGGACTTGCCGTTGGGGCGGCTCCGGCTCCGGGCTTCGGGCTCGGACGGCGGCCACAACGGGCTGAAGTCGGTGATCGCCGAACTCGGCAGCAGCGATTTCGCCCGGCTCAGGATCGGCATCGGCCGGTCGGGGCAGGGCAGCGGCAAAGCGGTGATCGACCATGTTCTCTCGGTTTTCGATGCCGAGGAGCTGCCGGCGGTTGCCGGGGCGATCGAACAGGCGGCGGAAGCCGCGAAAATGGTGCTGGCCCGGGGAATCGGACCGGCGATGAACAAATTCAACGGCAAGGCGCGTGACAACGCGCCGGATGAGAGTAAACCTAAGGAGGGTTGATTTTGAAGAAATACGAAGCGGTATTCATTCTGGACATCCGCAAGGTCGAGGATGAAGGCGAGGGGTTTACCCGGGAATTCAATTCACTGATTGAAGCGCTCGGCGGCAAACCGGTCGAGGCGGTGCCGATGGGCCGCACTCAGTTCTCCTACGAGATCAAGAAGCGCAAGGCCGGCATCTACTGGAACTATATCTTCGAGTTGACCGAAGAGAAGTTGATCGAGGTCAAGGACAAGTTCCGTCTCGATGAGCGCGTGTTGCGCAACATGGTGGTGATTTACGACCGTCCTCAGGAAGTGCGTCTCCCCGGCCGCAATCAGGCGCCGGTGGCGGCTCAGGCGGAATAAGTCCGCCGCGGACGGTCAGAGGGCGAAAAACGGAATGGGAGGCGCGTGAATCATGGCTGCTTCATTGAACAAAGTTTTGCTGATGGGCAATCTTACGGCGGACCCGACGCTGCGTTATACGCCGGGCGGGACGGCGGTGTGCGATCTGCGGATGGCGATCAACCGTTCGTTTATGGGCAGCAACAACCAGCCGCGCGAGGAGGTCTGCTACGTCGATGTGACGGTGTGGGGCAAGACCGCGGAAACGTGTCCGCGTTTTCTCTCCAAGGGATCGCCGATTTTCGTCGAGGGCCGGTTGCAGCTCGATCAGTGGGATGACCGGGAAACCGGCAAGAAGATGAGCAAGCTCCGGATCGTCGGTGAAAACGTTCAGTTTCTGAGCGGCGGCGGCCGTCGCGACGATCAAGGCGGCGGCGGTGGCGGCGGTTACGGCGATCAGCAGCAGTACCGCGATTACCAGCCGCGCCAGGATCAGGGCGCGCCGCGTCAGGATCAGGGTGCGCCGCGTCAGTTTCAGCGGCGGCAGCCGGATAATCAGCCGCCGTCGATGCCGCCGTTGCCGGAAGATCCCTACGTTGCGGGAGCCGAGGACGACATCCCGTTTTAATTGCTTCAACAGTATCATTTATCATACGAAAGGATTGCGATATTATGCAGAAAAGAACTTCGCGCCGCCGGCAGGCGGCCAAACCGAAGAGCTGTCGCTTTTGCGAGGAGCGGGTCAACTACATTGATTTCAAGGACCCGGAAATCCTGCGCAAGTTTCAGACTGAAAAGGGCAAGATCATGCCCCGGCGTATCACCGGCAACTGCCTCGACCACCAGAAGATGCTGGCTACCGCGATCAAGCGTGCCCGGGTCATCGCGCTGGTTTACTGACATTATCGACATTGGAGGGACTGAATTATGGCAAACGTCAAGTTAATATTGCTCGCCGACGTCGATAACCTCGGGCTGGCGGGCGAAGAGGTCCATGTGGCGCCGGGTTATGCCCGCAACTATCTGTTGCCGCGTGGTTTGGCGGCTCAGGCGACTCCGGCGACGCTGCGGTTGCTGGCTGCGCGCAAGGAGAAGATCGAGAGCCGGCGCAATGAGGAGCTCAGTCAGGCGCGGCAGCTTGCCGCCAAGTTGGCTGAGGCGGTCATTGAGATCATGATGCAGGCTTCGGCCGACGGTCATCTGTTTGGTTCGGTGACGGCGCGGGCGATTTCCGATCGTCTTGGCGAGCTTGGGCTCAAGGTCGAATCGCGGTTGATTCGGATTGAGGAGCCGATTCGCCAGCTTGGCGAGTACACGATCCAGGCCAAGTTGCACAGCGACGTGGTTGCGCCTTTGACGCTCAGGGTCACTCAGGCCTGAGGCGTTTCGGGACGCGACAGAACGGCCGCCGGGAATCCCGGCGGCCGATTTTTTTTGTTTTTTTCTTTTGGGCGAGGGGGCTCAGCCGATGATGCCGCCCTGTCCGCTGGAAAGGAAAATCCCCTCGAAGTTCATCTTCAACCCTTCCGGATTGTCCGAGGCGTCAATGGCGTCCTCCTCGGTGACGATGCCGTTGTTGACCAGGTCGAGCAGACACTGGTTGAAGGTCAGCATGCCGTCGTGGCGGCCGGCTTCGACCGCGGCGGGCAGCCGGTCGAGGCGGTCTTCCTGCAACAGCTTGGTGATGATCGGAGTGTTGATCATGATTTCACAGGCCGGCGCACGGCCGCGCCCCTCGGCACGCGGCAGAAGACGCTGCGAGATCACCGCCCGGAGGTTGATCGCCAACGCTTCACGAATCGGCTCCTGCTCGTTTTTTTCATAAAAGTCGAGCAGGCGGTTGATCGTCTGGGTGGCGTTGGAAGCGTGCAAGGTGCTGATGACCAGGTGACCGGTGTCGGCGGCCTGCAACGCCGCGTCGAAGCTGTCACGGTCGCGCATCTCACCGACCATGATGACGTCCGGATCCTGGCGCAACGCATGTTTGAGGGCGCTGGCAAAGCTGATGGTGTCGATGCCGACCTCACGCTGCTCGAAAATACTCTGCTTGTCGGCGAATTCGTATTCGATCGGGTCTTCGATGGTGATGATATGGGCGTGACGGGTCTGGTTGATGTGTTCGAGGATCGCCGCCAGAGTGGTCGATTTGCCGCTGCCGGTGGTTCCGGTCATGATGATGATGCCGCGCTGGCTGTCGGCGATCTCGATCAGGCTGGCCGGCAGCCCGAGGTCGGTGACGCTCATCACCTGGTTCTTAACCCAGCGGAAGTTGATGCTGATGAAACCGCGCTGGCGGTGGATGTTGACCCGGAAACGGCCGACGTCCCGCTCATGATGCGACAGGTCCAAATCGCCGGTGCGCCAGAATTCGGCGATCTGGGTCTCGTTGGCGACCTCGGCCATGAACTTGTCGATCAACGCCCGGTCGGGGACGAAGTCGCTGGAGAGGATCTCTCCGTCGATGCGGTAGGCCACCGGGGCGTCTTCCTTGAGATGGATGTCGGAAGCGTTGGCTTCGGTGGCCGCGCCCAGAACTGAGTGGAGAACGGTAATCATATGGTGCCTTTCGCGTTATTGGCTGTTCAACCCCGGTAATTGCTCATCAAGGCGGCCATCTCGGCGACCGCCGTCCCGAACCCGACCATCACCGCCCGGGCGACGATCGAGTGTCCGATATTCAACTCCCTGAGGTGGGGAATCCGCAGAATTCCGGCGATGTTGACGTAGTCGATGCCGTGGCCGGCGTTGACGGCCAGGCCGGCGGCGTTGGCCTGTTCGGCTCCCGCGATCAGGCGGTCGAGTTCGGCGAGCTGGGCCTGTTCGGCGCTGTTGGCGAATTTGCCGGTGTGCAATTCGATGTAATCGGCGCCGCATTCGGCGGCGGCGGCGATCTGTTCCCGCACGGGGTCGATGAATAAACTGACGATGATGCCGGCCTGGTGCAGCTCCCTGACCGCGTTGGCCACCGCCCGGTGATGAGTGACCACGTCGAGACCGCCCTCGGTGGTCAGCTCGGCGCGCTTTTCCGGCACCAGACAGGAGGAGTGCGGCTTGAGTTTGGCCGCGATGTCGAGCATTTCGGCGGTGACCGCCATTTCCATGTTCAAGTAGCGGACGCGGGCGGCCAGGTCGGCCAGGTCGGCGTCTTGGATGTGGCGGCGGTCTTCGCGCAGGTGGGCGGTGATGCCCCAGGCTCCGGATTTTTCCGCCTCCAGCGCGGCTTCCAAAGGACGCGGCTCGACGGCCCGGCGCGCCTGGCGCAGGGTCGCCACATGATCGACATTGACTCCGAGATTCAACATATCCTACCTCACAACTGCGCCGCCGTCGCCGCGTCGGCTCCGGTCGGCATTTCGCGCACCTGATCGAAGAGCGCCTTGATCGGAGCAAGCTCCCGGGTCAGCGCTTCGGGATGCAAACACAGCGGCGCCGCGGTCACCGTGACCGGCAGGCCGAATTTGCGGTAAATCCCGGCGGCGGCGGCCAATGCCCTGGCCGGCAGCTTGTTGCCGAGCTCCGGTTCGTAATGGAAGCGCAGCAATCCAAGCTCCCAGCGACGTCCGGCAATCAGTACGTCGAGTTCGGTTTCGAGCTCGCGAGCCGCCGCTTCGTGAATGTGGACGTCCAGCGCGAAACCGAGGCGGTGGAAACGCAGACGGTTCCACACCGCCGGGTACTTGCGCCACGCCTCCGGCAGCGCCGACGGGAAACGCGCCGTCGCCAGCAGGGTCAACTGGTATTCTTCGAGCGGCTGGTAGAAGCCCGGCAGCATGGCGGCGAGACGTTCCAGCTCGGCGGGGTCGTCACCGGCCTGAGCCAGGTCGAAGTCGGCGGAGATCCGGCGGACGCCGGCGCGGCCGGCGAGACGCAGCCGTTCGCGGAAATTTTCCCGGAAATTGCCGCGAACCGGTTCCTCGGCCGCGGAAGCCTGGCGGATGAAACGCGCCGGCATCAGCTCGTGGACGCCGACTTCGCAGCGCCAGGCGTCCAACGCCTGGGTCCACGCGTCGTCGGCGGGCAGCGCCGCGCCGGGGATCTCGATGAAGTCGATTCCCGCGAGATCGGCGGCGCTCCACTCGGGCGGGCGCATTTCCCACTCTTCGAGATAGGCCAGCGTAATCCCCAGCTTGAGCTCGCTCATCATTCCCCCCCCGGCAGGAATCCGGCTTCGAACAGGGTTTCCATGGTGACCGGCGGCGACGCCGGCGAAGCCGCCGCCGCGCCGCCGAGCAACCGGGCGACGTATTTGCCCAGCAGGTCGGTTTCGATGTTGACCGTTTCTCCGGGCCGCCGCGCTTCCAGCGCGGTGTCTTGCAGCGTCACCGGGATCAGGCGGACCGTGAAGGAATCGGCTTCCACGCCGGCGACGGTGAGCGAAACGCCGTCGATGGCGACGCTGCCTTTTTCGACGATCTGGAGCGCGATTTCCGCCGGCATGGCGATGGCGAGCTCCCAGTCGCCGACGGCGAGGCGGCGCAACTCCAGCATCCGGCAGGCGGCGTCGACGTGCCCGGTGACCAGGTGGCCGCCGAGGCGGTCGCCGAGGCGCAGTGCGCGTTCGAGGTTGAGCGTTGCGCCGGTCGGCAGCAGACCCAGGTTGGTGCGGTCGAGCGTTTCGGCGAGGGTATGGAATTCCAGCGAACCGTCGGGGAGGGCGCGTTCCAGGGTCAGGCAGGCGCCGTTGACCGCGATGCTTTCGCCGTATTCGGGGTGGTCCAGGGCGCGTTTCGGGCGCACCCGCAGCTTGCCGGCGGAGCCGGAAATCCGTCGTTCGAGCAGTTCGGCGGTCGTCTGGATCAGACCTGTGAACATGTCCGGCACCCGGCGTCCCGGTCGTCGCGGGAGAAGACCAGGTTCATCATCTTTTCGGTGGCCAGCAGCGCCGCGGCGATCTGGTCGGAGTCGACGCCGGTGGTGACCAGGTTGGCATCACCCGAACCCTCCCAGGTGATGGTGGTTTCGACCAGGGCGTCGGTTTTGCCGCCCGGCGGGATGCGCACCTCGTAATCGAGGAGCCTGGGCAACGTCAGGCCGTATTTTTTCATCGCCTTGCGGAGCGCGCGGACCAGCGCGTCGTAGCCGCCGTCGCCCTTGGATTCGGCGACGATCTCCTCGCCCCGGAAGCGCAGCGTGACTTCGGCCTGGGGCATGGAATTGGCCAGCGAAACGATCTTGTAGTCGACGATCTTGACCACCTCGGCGACCGGGGCGGAGAGCACCGCGCCGATCACGAAGGGCAGGTCGGCCTGGGTGACGCGTTTTTTCTTGTCGCCGAGGCGGACGATTTCCTGGAGAACTTTCTGACGCGATTCGTCATCGAGCTCGAGGCCGAGCACTTCGAGGTTTTTGTCGAGCGACGCCTTGCCGGAGAGTTTGCCCAGCGCGTAGTCGCGGTGGCGGGCGAAGCGCTCGGGCAGCAGCTTGTTGGCGTAGAGGTTGCCCTTTTTGTCGCCGTCGGCGTGGACGCCGCAGGTCTGGGTGAAGACGTCGGCGCCGACCACCGGGGTGTTCCAGGCGCAGCGCTTGCCGGAGAGGGCCTGAACCAGCGTCGAGGCGGCGTAAAGCTGTTTCTCGTTGATCCGGGTCCGGCGCGGGCTCATGTCGTGGAGCGCCGTCACCGCTTCGGCCAGCGGCTGGTTGCCGGTGCGTTCGCCCAGGCCGTTGACGGTGGTGTGAATTCCGGAGAGGCCGGCGCGCGCCGCGACCAGGGTGTTGGCGGTGACCATGCCGTAGTCATTGTGGCCGTGCCAGTCGCAGCGCAGCTCGCCGAAAGCGCTGTAGAGCCAGTCGAGGTAGCGGGCGAGTTCGTCCGGCGCCAGAATGCCCAGCGTGTCGCAGAGCATGAAACGGTTGACCGGCAGCGCGGAGAGGCTGCGGATCATGTTGTAGACGTAGGGGAAGCTGTCGCGCATGCCGCTGGACCAGTCTTCGAGGTAGACATTGACGGCCAGGCCTTTGCCGGCGGCGTACTCGACGTCGCGGGCCACCCGCTTGAAGTGTTCTTCCGGCGTGAGCTTGAGCTGGACGCGGCAGTGCGCCTCGGAGCCTTTGGTCAGCAGGTTGATCGTCCGGCCGCCGGATTCGAGGATCCAGTCGGCGGATTTGCCGCCGTC
>JAVBSD010000356.1:0-3243 GCA_031547325.1 Victivallaceae bacterium
TGAAGGAGAAGAAGGACCGCGTCGACGACGCGCTGCACGCCACCCGCGCCGCGGTTGACGAAGGCATCGTCCCCGGCGGCGGCGTGGCCCTGCTGCGCGCGGCCAAGGTCCTCTCCAAGCTGAAGCTCGCCGGCGACGAAGCCATCGGCGCCAGGATCGTCGAACGCGCGGTCGAAGAGCCGGTGCGCCAGCTCGCCGCCAACGGCGGCTACGAGGGCAGCGTCGTGGTCCAGAAGATCAAGACCATGAAGGATTCCGAAGGCTTCGACGTCGCCACCGGCGAATACGTCGACATGCTCAAGGCCGGCATCCTCGACCCGACCAAGGTCACCCGCTCGGCGCTGCAGAACGCGGCTTCGATCGCCAGCTTGCTGCTGACCACCGAGTGCCTGATCACCGACATCAAGGAAGAGAAGGAACCGGCGGCTCCGGCCGGCGGCATGGGCGGCATGGGCGGCATGGGCGGCATGGGCGGCATGATGTAATTCAGCGTCCGTAACGTTCCCAAAACATCCGGCGGCGGAAAGAGCGATCTTTCCGCCGCCGGTTTTTTGTAAAAAAGCGCTTCTCGGGCTGGCAAGATCGCCGAACGGCTTTATATTGAAGGATAGCGAAAGGGAGGGGTGAAATGAAACATTTTCTGAATTGGTTCTGCATCCTGGCCGCGGCTTTCTCCGGAATGGCCGCCGAATCCGAGGCGGCCCCGCCGGAGCCGCTGGTTTTCGAGGTGTCTCCGGGCGAAGCCTTCGAGGTTGCCGCGCGGCCGGGCTGGCGTTTGCTTGCCGACCGGGAGGACGCCGGGGCGCCTTACCGGAGTGTGCTGATCCTGGGACAGGACGATCGCTTCAGCATGCAGTTGACTTTTTTTCGCGACGCCGGCAGGTCGGCCCGGTTCGACACGCCCGACAAAATGTATCAGAATTTCCACCGCACGATGGCGCCGTTTTACAGCCAGTCCGTGGAAAAGCGGGACAATATCCGGGTCCAGGTCCGTTCTTTCACGCCGGCCGGGCGCTACGGCAACGGCTTCGCCATGCGGATCACCGACAGTCGTTACAACGACGGCGAAGCCCCGGCGGGAGAGTGGAAATACCTGACCTCCGGGATGTTCCGGGCGGGAGACGAGACGGTGGCGCTGTTTTCGCTGATGACCGACACCATCGACGATCCGGAATACCTCGGGTTGCTGGATTATATCGCCGCCGTCGCCATTCCGGAGCAGGGCGGTGAGGGCTGGCAGGCCGCCACGGCGGCCGACGCGTACCGGATCGCGGAGCAGGCGCTCGCCGAGCGCTATTCCGAGGAGGAGCTGGCCCATCAGAAGCCCTATTCGGTGATGCGTCGGGGCGACCGTTGGAAGGTCGCGGGAAATCTGTGGGTGTTCGCCCCCGGCGGCACCGCCGTCGCCGAGATCGACGGCGCCTCCGGGGAAGTTCTCTCGGTGGGCTACGAGGAATAATCCGGGATGACCGAAAGGAGTTCAGGAATGCGATATGTGATCCTGGCGGTGATGACGTTGATCGGACTCGGCGCCGGCGGCGCCCGGGCGGAGGATCCCTATGGCGCGATGCTGCCGGAACCGGGTACGCCGACCGAGCGGGAGGTCTGGCGGGGCTTCGCCGGGCTCCTGCTCGAAGAACTCGGCGCGGCGCTGCCCGGGACCGCCGAAGAGGAACTTTTCGGGTACGGCATGGCCCTGGTCAACGATTATCCCGCCCCCGAGATCGCCGCGGCCCCCGGTTACGCCGACGGGTGGCTGCCGCTGATCGACGCGCTGCGCCGCGGCGCCGGACCGCGCACCCGGCTCTATTGCGCCATGGCCGAAAAAATGCGCGGCGACATCGGCGGATCGCATTTGCTCTACCGCCTGGCCCTGGTTTACGGAGTGAAATTCAAGGCGGAGGAGCTGGCCGGGCGCGACATGCATCCGTGGCTCAAGGGTTGCCTGGCCGGCCAGGCCCATATCGACGCGGCGTGGGAGGCGCGCGGCGGCGGCTGGGCCAGTACCGTCACCGACGAGGGCTGGCGGGGCTTCGAAGATCATCTCAAGGAGGCCCGGAAAGAGCTGACTGCCGCCTGGGAGCTGCATCCGGAATTGCCCGAGGCGGCGGCGTTGATGATCACCGTCGCCGGCGGCGGCGGCGCTCCCCGCGCCGAGGAACGGCAGTGGCTGGAGCGGGCGATGGCGGCCCAGGTCGACTACAAGCCGGCCTTCGACGCTTTTCTGTGGTTTTCACGGCCGCGCTGGGGCGGCGACCCGCGGGAGTACCTGTCCATGGCGGCGGCCTGGCTGGCGGCCGATTACCCGCATTCGCGGCTGCCGTTGTACGGCATGGCGGCGCTGGTCGAGCTGCTGGGCGAAGTGCCGGTGACCGCGACCTGGAGCGCCTGCGCCGACGACGGCGTCGGCGGCGCGATGCTCGAAGCGCTGGCCGAAATCGAGGCCGATCCGGAAATTCCGGTCGCGTACCGGGAATATCTGCCGCTGCTCCGCGGCAGCATCCTCTGTCTGCGCGGCGAATGGACGGAGGGACGCCGGCTGCTCGCAGGGGCGAGCCCGGAATCGCCGCTCTACAAGGAGCTGCCGGTTTTTTACTGGATCGGGATTGCCCAACTCCCGTACATCTGTGACGAAGCCGCGGTCGCCAACCTCGCGGAGCTTCACCAGGCGTTGATTTCGGGCGGGACCGCCGAGGCGGAACGGCAGCTGGCCGCCGCCGTCGAAGCCGCGCGGCCCGGCGCGGCCCGGCAGGCCCTGATCGAACTCTACGGCAAGGTGGCGAGCCGCCTCGCCGCCGAAAAATTCACGGGCTGGAAAAGCGCCCTGTCGGTGATTATGGACGAGAACAACGGCGTCGAATACCGGAAGAGGTTCGACAAGCTGATTTTGCGGATGCTCGACATGGGAGCCGAATTCAATTACATCCATCCCCGGGCCGCGTCGGCCTCTCCGGTCAACTGCGCGGTCGTGGCCGACAACGGTGCGATCCTGCGCAAGATGCTGGAGCTGGGCGTCGACATGGATATGCGCCTGCCGGAGTCCGGGGCGACGGTCCTGATGCACAATCTGCCGATCAACCGCAACGCCGATCCGGCGCGCCTCCGCATGCTGTTGGACGCCGGAGCCGATCCCAATGCGGTGGCGGACCATGATTTCCGCCCGATTCATTACGCCGCCGGCTACAAGAACATCGAAGGGGTCAAGCTCCTGATCGAATACGGCGCCGACATCAACGCGCCGTC
>JAVBSD010000449.1:0-4575 GCA_031547325.1 Victivallaceae bacterium
GAACTGCCGCGATTGGGAGGCGTCAAGGCGTTCAGATTGCTCGCGCCGCTGACCATCCGGCGCGCCGAAGCCGGGGACCCGGCGGCGTTGCGGCAATATTGCGAAACGCTGCTGGCCAATCCCGGGCGGGTTTTGGAGCAAAACGGCAGCGGCCCCTGGGAAGAATATCTGCGGCCGTTATATACATTTCCGGAGGAGCCCGCCGTCATCGCCGCCGCCGAAGAAATATTCAACACCCCCGGCAATGGGTGGAGTTGGTATTTCGGGGCGTTTCAGGACGCGCGCAAACTGCTGCTGCGCGAGGCGTTTGCGGGGATGATGCGCCTGGCTCCCTATCGGCGGCACGTGCTGAACGGGCTGGACGACCGAACCGGACTCATGAAGTCCCAAGCCGTTATTGCCGATAACCGCGTCAGCTTCGAATGGAAGGCGCTCGACGGCCTCGGCAGCGGCAGCTATTCAGGGAGGCTCGACAGCGTGAAAAACGATCCGTTGTTTCCCGGAGACCGATCCACGCAAATCCTGCGCGTATGCGATGTTTACGCCAAATATCTCGCCGGGTTGCCCGACGGCGGCTACCCGGCCTTCCAAAACTATTGGGACGAAAAAGACCGCGATCGGGCCATTGAGCGAATCGCTTCGGGCTTGTCGCGGACGCTCTAGCCCAGGTCGCGGCACAGGTCGAGGTAGAGCTTGACCATCGGCGGCGGCACGTTCCAGGGGATGTGGTTGCCGACGCAGAAGAAATAACGGGGACATTCCCGCGCCGTTTCGAGCATGCCGTCGACCATGCGCCGGACGGCGTCTGCGTCGCCGCCCGACAGGATCCGGTTGTCGCCTTCGCCGCCCAGGAGCAGGCCGGGATGGCGTTTGACGATGCGTTTGAAGTCGGTGTAGGGTTCGGAGATGATGCCGTCCACCCCGCAGGCCACCAGGTCGTCGACGCAGTCGTCGATGTTGCCGTCGCCGATGAAGATGACGCGTTTGCCGGCGTCCCGGAGCATGCCCCAGAACTCCTCGTAACGCGGGTAGATGTAGCGGTTCATCCATTCGCGGCCGCACACCGGTCCGCGGGAGGTACAGATGTCGTCGTGGCACAGGACGAAGTTGACCGGCATCCGGGCGAAGCAGCGGAAGGCCCGCCGGTTGAGCTCGGCGAATTCGTCCATGATGCGCTCGAAGCGCTCGTCCAGACAGGCGCACAGGAAATTTTCCCAGCCGAAGGTCAACAGCGGCCACATGAACATGCTGTTGTAGAACCACGGCATCTCCGTCGATTCCGGGTCGCGGACGGTGATGCCGCGCAGATGGTGGCGGTCCAGCAGTTGTTCGTAGAGGTTCGCCTCGTCGCGGAAATCCAGCTCCTCGACCACCGGGAATTGCCGGAAATCGCCCTGCGCGAGCGGGCTGAAGGCGAAAACCGCCTCCTCGTCGGCGAACAGCGCCTCGCCGTGTTCGAAGGTCACCGTGTTCGCTTCGCCCCAGCGCACCACATGCGCCTCCTCGTCCGCGCCGTCGGCGAAGCGCGCTTCGGGGCGCGGAATCGGCACATCGGCGGCGTGGACGCCCAGCCCCAGGTCCGGGTAGAGTTCATTCATGCGCAACCGGCAGCTGCGCGGCGCCTGATAATAATCGATGCCGGTGATGAAGCTTTCGGCGTCCGGATTGCTCCAGTGCTCCCAATGGGGAATGTGGTTCGGTTTCTTCCCGAATTTGGCCAGGGCGTGATTGCTTGTGATCATAGGATCTCCGGTTATGCTGTTTGTTCAGCGGTTCAGTTTGCGGTATTGGCTCGGCGTCATTTATTCGTTTTTCGGCATTGGCGCCGGTAGGCGTCGGCGGTGGTTTTGCAGCGCTTGCGGAAGTGACGACAAAGGTCGACCTGGTTGCGAAATCCGCTGGCTTCGGCGATTTCCTTGAGATTGTCGTTGCTCGAACGCAAAAGCTCGCGGGCGTGATCAAGGCGCAGCTCTATCAAAAAATTATGCGGAGCAATTTCAAAAACCTTGCGCCATTCCCGGTGGAAGGTGCGCTTGGACAAGCCGTGTTCACGCAACATTTCGTCGAAGCGGATCTCTTCGTGGAAATGCCCGCGCAAAAATGCAGCGATGCCGCGGATGGCCGGATTGCGGAGGGACTGCCGGCTTGCGTTTCGTCCGGGCAGAAACAAGCTGAAAATCATTTCGAAGGCCAGGACGTCCAACCGGTCCAGCACGCCGTCTTGCTGAATGATGCAGCAGAGGGCGATGACTTCGTCCACTTTTTGCTGCATTTTTTCCATGTCATCGATCGGATATGTCTTCCCGTTGACTTCGTCGACCGCGATTCCCAGGGAGGTCAGCACATTCCGCGCCGTTGCCGGGTAGCCGAAAAACAATTCGCTCCACGGTTGGCGGGTCTCCTCCCAGGCGCGTTCGCCGTCCAGCAGCAAACTGCCGTACGCCGCGCCGGAGATCGGTTTTCGTTCGGAATTGACGTAACGCACCAGATCGGAACCGCATTTCAGGGTAAAGGAACAGACGATGTCTTTCCGGATATGTCTGCGCGGTTCATGATAATTGTCCGGCAGGTAACCGAGCGCGGAAAGCCTGAGCGGGAAGCGGCCGACGCGTTTTTCGTGCTGCAAATTCATGAATACAAAACAATTTCCCATCCGTGTCTTCCCTGTATGCGCTGCCGTCCATACCATCAATATACCGCGTTGTCCGTATCTTTTCAAGGGGGATCGGAGGTTTTGGCAGTTTTACAAAAAAATGGCTGGATTTGATAATATAATGTCGCAAATCACAATTGATTTATCGATTGAAAAACACTATAATTATATGGAGCGGCAAAATACAATCGAATGAGAACGCAGAAACATTGGAGGCTCGAAATGAAAAAAATGATGTTCACCCTCATAGAACTCCTGGTCGTGATCGCGATCATCGCCATCCTCGCCAGCATGCTGCTGCCGGCCCTTTCCAAGGCGCGGGCGGCGGCCCAGACCGCCAAATGCACCGGCAACGTCAAGCAGATGATGCTCGCCTCCACCCTGTACGCCAACGACTGCAACGGCGCCCTGCCGCATTCGGACAACAATTCCATGCTCGATGGAATCAACCTTTCGTTTTGCTGGGCCGGCGGCGTCCATGAGTACAGCGGCAAGGCCACCGGCGTCATGCAATGCCCGACGGTGCCGCCGGACGCCACCCGCGGCGGGGGCTCCACCGCCATCAGCTATTGGATCACCGCCTATCCGAACGGCGGAATCCTGGATCGGCTCGAACCGAATTCGGTGGTCCATATGGATGCGCCGAGCCGCGATAGCTATGTTTATGTGTTGATCCACAGCGATTATGAAAGTTGGGTGAAGGGGAGCTTCGCCTCCAACGGATTGGGCGTTCATTCCACGCGGATCGTTCTTTCCGCGGCGGACGGCCATGTGGAGCAGCGGAAAACTTCGGAGCTCGACTGCGAGTCGATCACCGACGCCAAGGGACTCTCGACCGACGGCAAAACCCTGAAAATCACCCTTTGATGAAGATGTTCCCAAAGATTTTGTGGTTGATTGCGATTTGCTCCGGCGGCGCTCTGGCGGCGCTGGAGCGGGTCGAATATGCCGTTGCCGCCTGGGAGCCCTCCGAGCGCGGCAATCACCGGGCCGTGGTGGAGGTGGCGGAAGCCGCCGACGCCGTGTGCGTGACCATCCCGTGGCGGCGGCACGATCCGGCGCCGGAGCTCAAGGGAATACGCTGCGAAGACGAAGCGGGCAACCGGATCGGCAACGTCCTGGCGCCCTTTGTGTCGCAGGCCTTCGGGACGGTGGTGTTCCGCCCGGAGCGGGGGGCCGGGATCTACCACATTTATTATCTGCCGTACCGCGAGCCGCAGAATTGGTGGGACCGGCCCGGCCCGCACCTGGCGCCGGAATTTACCGCCGAAGCCGGCTGGTGCGAACGGAATGATTTGACGAACGCCGCCGCGATCGGCGCATTGCCGAAAGCGCGGGTTCTGCGCCTGGAAGCGCGGACCGAATTCGACCGCTTCGATCCGATGGAAGTGGCGGCGGCGCCGGACGAGGTGGCGCAAATGCTGCCGCCCGACGGGGGCTTCCGCGTCTTTGTGGAGGATCGGCATCGGCCGATCCGCATGCAGTATCACCTGCCGCTGCGGTGGCTGGACGCGCCGGCCGAGGCGCGGTTGACCGATACGGTGCGGCCGGGTGAAATTTACGCCTTTCAGTTGGGAATATGGTCGCCGGGGGCGCGGCTGGAAAATGTGGTGGCGGAGTGTTCGGACGCCGCGTTGCAATTCAGTTGTATCAATCAGGAGGGCGTCGACGCGTTCGGAGACCGGATGCAAGTCGCCGTTCATGCCGAAGCCGGCGAAGTGCTGCCATTGTGGTGTCTGGTGCGGATTCCCGCCGCCGCCTCCGGGGTGTTGCGCGGGGAATTCGCCGTCCGTTTCGCCGGGGGGCGGATGCGCCTGATTCCCTATGAGTTGACGGTGTCGGGAGAGGTTTTGACCGATGGCGGCGTCGGGGAGCCGGAGCATATGGGCCGCCTGGCCTGGCTGAATTCGACCATTGCACAG
>JAVBSD010000341.1:0-5348 GCA_031547325.1 Victivallaceae bacterium
TGATGAAGATGCGGATCCCGCCGCGCCCGCGCCCGCCGGTCCGGAAACTGGTCGAATACGCCGCGCCTTTCCGCGACCGTCATTACCGGGTGCTGCTGGCGACGATCTTTCTGCAGAGCCTGTGGAGCGGTCTGTTGGCCACCTACCTGACGGTGTTTCTGCTTCGGGTGCGGGGGTGGCCGCTGGCGCTGGTGTCGCTCTTCGACCTGGTGCTGACCTTCGGGCTGGTGGCGGCGGCGATCTGGACGGGAGTGCTGGCCGACCGGGCCGGATACCGCCGGGTCTTCGCGGTGTTGACGGCGCTGGCGCTGGCGCTGGCGCTGGGGTTCGTCGGCTGGATCGCCGCCGCTCCGATGGTGGTGCTCTTTGTGATCATGGTCCACAACGGCAACCAGGGCATGGTTTCGGGCTCGCTGCGGACGCTGCTGCAGGTCGCCGCCGGCAAGCTCGGCGACCCGGAACGGCCGAACATCTACATCGCCGCCTTCACCATCGCCGCGTCGGTCGGCAGCTTCGCCGGCAGCCTGCTGGCCGGCGAGCTCTACGCGTGGTGCTCCGGCCTGGCCAAAGACCAAGCCGGAGCCTTTCAACTCTATTTTCTGTTGTCGACCGCGCCCCTGGCGCTGGTCCTGCCGGCGCTCAGGTTCTGGCCGCGACGAATTACTTGACGATGTCGAGCAGCTCGACTTCGAAAATCAACGTCGAGTTGGGCTGGATCTGACGTCCCGCGCCGCGTTCGCCGTAGGCGAGCTCGCCCGGGATGAAAAACATGAACTTGCTGCCGACCGGCATCAGCTGCAAGCCTTCGACCCATCCCGGAATGACCTGGGTCACGCCGAATTCGGCCGGCTGGCCGCGCTCGATCGAGCTGTCGAAAACCTGCCCGGAAAGCAGCTTGCCGGTGTAGTGGACGCGCACCGTGTCGCCGGCGGAGGGCTTGGCGCCGCCGCCCTGGGTGAGCACCTGGTACTGCAGCCCGGAGGCGGTGGTGACGACGCCCGCTTTCTGCGCGTTTTCAAAGAGGAACTTGGCGCCCTTTTCGGCGTTTTCCTTGGCCAGCTTGGAGACTTCCTGCTCGCCGGCGGCCTTCATCTTTTCCTGCAGCAGCTGCATGGTTGCCTGGTATTCTTCCTGGCTCATCGCCGGCTTGCCGGAGATCGCTTCGGCCAGGCCGCGCAGCACCAGCTGCGGATTGAGCTGGACGGGCTGGCTCATCAGGTACTGAGCCATGTTGACGCCCATGGCGTAGCTCAGCTTGTCGGCTTCGTTGGTGAATTCGCTCATCATGGATCCTTGGGTGGGGTTCTTCAACGAATGAAGAAGGTTTTGATTTCAAAGGGCGCGAGTTCGATCTCGACGACGCCCGCTTCGGACTGAATGGTGTTTTCTTCGCTCCACTCGACCAGGTTGGTTTCGACCAGGGCGGCGCGGGGATTGGCGCAGAGCAGCCTGGCGATGCCGGTCCGCCCGCGGGTTTCGACCAGCCGGATCACCGTGTCGTCGGACTTCTCGGCCTTTTTGACCACCGCGAGGGCGGCGCCTTCGGCTTCGATCAGGCGGCAGGGCGGCACGGCTTCGCACATCGCGACCCCGGCGGCGATCACCGGCGGCCGGTTGAAGGAGGCCGCTTCGGCGTAAACCGTCGACTCCTCCAGCGTCCCGGCGTGCGGCAGCAGCGCGTAGCTGAAACGGTGCGTGCCGCGGTCGGCCGCGTAGTCGGGGTAGGCGGTGGCGCGCAGCAAGTTGAGGTCCAGCGTGTTGCCGGAGACCTTGTGGCCGTACTTGCAGTCGTTGAGGAGCGCCACGCCGAAGGCGTGGTCGGAGAGGTCGACGTAGCGGTGCGCGGCGACTTCGAAGCGCGCCTTGTCCCAGCTGGTGTTGCGGTGGGTCGGGCGCTTGATCAGGCCGTACTGGATGTCGAAGCTGGCCGCGGTGGTGACGACCGAGGTCGGGAAGCCGACCCGGAGCATCCGCCGGTCTTCCTTCCAATCGACTTCGGTATGGAATTCGAGGCGCTTGGAGTTGGCCGGCAGCACCACCTCCTGGCGGATGGCGGACTTGCCGATGGTCAGCTCGAAGGCCAGCGCCCGGCGGACGATGCCGCAGGATTTGACCGCCGCCGAAACCGGCGCCGGCGTTTCCTGCGCTTCGTTTTCGTAGAAGAAATCGATGTCCCAGGCGTCCCAGTTGTTCGGGATGTCGACGTAGAGGGTCAGCAGGTTGCCCTGGCTGCCGGCGGCGAGGATGTCGCGCCGGGTTTCCTTGTCGAAGGCCCGGACCAGCCGCGCCGAACGGTCGAATTCGTAACGCACCAGGGCGTTTTCGAGCACCAGCGACCGGTCGGTCGGAGCCGAAGCGCTGGAGAGGGGGGCGCCCTTCTTCAGCACGGTGAAGCTGTTCGCCGGGAAGCTGCCGAGTATCCAGACGCCGTCGGCGTCGCTCTGGGTGGCCAGCTGGACGCCGTCGGCGGTTTCGGCGGCGAAGCCCTTCCAGCCGTCGGGCAGCCGCACCGGGTTGGCGTAGGCGCTGGAGAGGGTGTTGACCACGGTGACGGCGTCGGGATCGGCGCAGCCGAGCTTGGCGCAGGCGCGCTCGATCAGGGTCCGGCAGGTGGCCAGCACTTCGGCGTGTTCGGCCTCGGTCACGGTGTAGACCTCGCGGATCGAGGAGCCGGGGATGATGTCGTGGAACTGGTTCAGCAGCACCGTCTTCCAGGCGTGGTCGAGCTCGGCGGCCGGGTAATCCGCCGCCGGGAGGCAGCTCGAAATGAATTCCGCCGCCGCCAGCGCTTCCTCGCACTTGCGGTTGTTGCGTTTGGTGGCGCTCTGGGTGGTCAGGGTGCCGCGATGGAGCTCCAGGTACAGTTCGCCGACCCAGGTCGGCAGCTGGTCGCGGTAACGCGACAACGAGGCGAAGAAGCTGTCGGCGCGGCCGAATTTGACCTTCGGCGCGGCTTCGTAATCGCTCACGCGCAGGCCGCGCTCGACGTATTCGGCCTTGGGGCCGCCGCCGCCGTCGCCGATGCCGAAGAGGCTGAGGAATTCCGGCACGGCCGGAGCTTCGCTGTAATTGTCGACGCCGTAGTTGAGCTGGTCGGGGACCAGCAGCGTGTTATAGGTGTCCTCGGGCGGGAAGTGGGTCAGCACTTCGGTGTTGTCGATGCCGCGCCACAGGAAGCTGTGATAGGGGAACTTGTTGAACTGGCTCCAGGAAATCTTCTGGGTCAGGAAGTAGTCGCAGTCGGATTTGCGGATGATCTGCGGCATCGCGGCCGAGTAGCCGAAGACGTCGGGCAGCCACAGGTTCTTGACGTCGAAGCCGAATTCATCCATGAAGAAATTCTTGCCGTGGAGGAACTGGCGGACCATCGACTCGCCGGAGGTGACGTTGCAGTCGGCTTCGACCCACATCCCGCCCTGGATTTCCCAGCGGCCCTCGGCGACGTATTTTTTGATCTTGGCGTAGAGTTCGGGGTAGTGGTGCTTGACGAACCAGTAGTGCTGCGCCTGGGAGGCGCCGAAGACGTAGTCGGGGTATTCCTCGAGCAGCTTGACCTGGCTGGAAAAGGTCCGGGCGCACTTGCGGATGGTTTCCCGGACCGGCCACAGCCAGCCGGTGTCGATGTGGGCGTGGCCGACCGCGGTGATTTCCATCGCCGAGGCGGTCGCCGGCAGCGCCAGCTCGCCGGCGAGCTCGGCGCGGGCGCGGGCGGCGTTGTCCGGATTGTCGGCGTAGACGTCGATGGCAGGGTTGATCGCCATCAGGATCTGGGTGGCGCGGCGGCCGCGTTCGCGGTAGGGCGAGGTGCTGGCTTCGGCGAAGAGACGGCCGGCGATGGAGCCGAGGAGCACCTCGACGTCGAGGCGCAGCGACCACACCTCGCGGCGGAAGACGCCGCAGCGCAGCGATTCGACGATGCCGAGGGTGCAGCCCTGGCTCGGTTCGGCGGGGTTGAGCTCGTCGCCGAAGAGGCCGTTGGCGGCGGCTTCGATCCACAGATCGAGCTTCTGGCCGGCGGCGGCCCTGGCGATCAGGGGGTAGATTTCCTTGCGGTACTGGCTGGAGTAGATGCAGGTGTTGGTGAAGCTGAACTCCGGCACGCCCTCGGCGTCGAAGAGTAGCGCTTCGCCGCCGACGTTGAGCTTCAGCGCGATTTCGGCGCCGGCCCACTCCGCCGGGATCGCGAATTCGGCGTGAATCCAGGCGCTTTCCCACAGCTTGCCCCAGCAATCGCCCTCGGCGAGCGGCTTGAAATCGCCTTTCAGCCGGTCGGCGTAGGGGACGGGGAGCTCGCTCCAGGCGCGGCTTGCGGCCATGACGCGGGTATCGGCAAAGAATTCCCCCTGCAGGCGCTGGAAAAAGTTCTGGGCGCGTTTCAAATACTGGACATACTCTTTTTCCGGCATCATGGTCTCACCTGGGTCTTTCTTGAATATGGAGTCGGATTTTCTTTTATGACATTCGGTTAAAATAGCCTGTCCGGCCACTGATTTCAAGTTTTTCTCCTTGATTTTCGCGCGAACCGGGGTATTAGTAAAGCCGTTCCCTTTCTCAACCAACATCAGGAGTGACGGAATCATGCTTGTCGACATGCCGCTGGCCGAACTGGAAGCTTATCGGGGACGCAACCCGCGTCCGGAAGATTTCGACGCCTTCTGGGACCGGGCGCTGGAGGAGATGCGCGCCATCGATCCGAGGGTGGAGCTGATCCCGGTGGAGATGAACGCGCCCTTCGCCGACTGCTTCGACATGTATTTCACCGGCGCGGGCGGCGCGCGGGTCTACGCCAAGCTGCTGCGGCCGAAACAGCAGGCCAAGCCCGGGCCGGCCGCGGTGATCTTTCACGGCTACAGCGGCAATTCCGGCGACTGGAACGACAAGCTGAGCTACGTCGCCGCCGGCTTCACCGTCGCCGCCCTCGACGTGCGGGGGCAGGGCGGCAAATCCGAGGACGTCGGCGGCCACCGCGGCAACACCCTCAACGGGCATATCATCCGCGGACTCGACGGCGAGGCCGACGATCTGCTTTTCCGCCAGATCTATTTGGACTGCGCCCAGTTGACCTACCTGGTGATGGCGATGCCGGGAGTCGATCCCAAGCGGGTCGGGGCTTTCGGCGGCAGCCAGGGCGGCGGACTGACGCTGGCCTGCGCCGGGCTGGTGCCGGAGCTCAACCGCGCCGCGCCGGTCTTCCCTTTTCTCTGCGACTACCTGCGGGTGTGGGAGATGGACCTGGATCAGGCCGCCTACGCCGAAATCCGCCAGTACTTCCGCAACTTCGACCCGCGCCACGAACGCAAGGACGAGTTTTTTCACCGCCTCGGCTACATCGACGTCCAGCACCTGGC
>JAVBSD010000066.1:0-5424 GCA_031547325.1 Victivallaceae bacterium
AACCACAATTGCAGCGTGCCGCGCGCGATTGCCAGAGAGTTCAACAGATACATGTCGTATAGCGCCGCGGCAGCGCCGAGCAGCGTCCCCAGCATCACCATATGCACGCCCTTGTGGCGGAGGACGTGAATGCCTTCGAGCTTGCCCAGCACCGAGAAGCAGTAGTAGCCGCCGAAAATCACCGCCATGCCGCAGCCCTGGAGCAGCGTCGGGAATTCGTGAAAGAGGACCAGGCTGCCGAGGAAAGTCCACAAGGGCGAACTGGCGCGCACCGGCGCGACGATCGAAATCGGCAGTTCGCGCATCGCGTAATAAACGCAGCCCCAGCTGGCGGAAACCAGGACCGCCTTGGCGGCGATCAGCCACCACCAGACCGGTTCGGCGCAGTACAGCGCGCCGAAGCCGCCGGCGGCCGCGGTGCCGGCGACAAAAAACAAGGTCCCGGACAGGGTCGCCAGAAACAGCACCGGCGCGACGGGGTTGTCGCGCACGGCGTGTTTTTTACATAAATCATAAAATCCGAGCGTCAGCGCCGAAGCGAGAATCGGCGCCAGCCACCCGGGCAAGGCATCCGACATCACCCGACTCCTTCCGGCAGTCGGGTAATATACACCCTCGCCCGGGAAAAGCAACCCTCGGGGTTATGCGATCTGAAGCCACTTGTCGACGGTGACGCCGGAGAGGCCGGAGGTCAGCCACGCGCCGTAGCCGCCTTCGCCGCCGCTCCACAGCACGTCGGCGCGGCCGTTGCCGTCGTAGTCGCCGATCCCGGAGACCTCCCAGCCGGTCATATCCTTGTCGAACATGATCAGCCCCTGGTTGGCCAGCCCCCGGCTGTCGGTCGCCCAAAAAGCGATGGTCCCGGCGCTGTGCTGCCAGACCAAATCGGCGCAGCCGTTGCCGGTGAAATCCCCGGCGCCGATGTAGCTCCAGTCATCGGAAGCCCCGGCCAGGCCGATCCATTCGCGGTACTCGCCATTTTCCAACCGCCAGTACCCGGCGTAACCGGTTTCGATGTGCCGCCACAGAATTTCGTCGACCTGGTCGCCGTTGGCGTCGGCGGTCCCCAGCAGCTGCCATTCGCCCGGGTTCACGCCGGCCGCCGTCCGGTCGCCGGCGTAGGGGTAGCCGTTGTCGAAGTCGGTCATCCAGCTGAGGTAATGGCCCGATTCATGGCCCCACAGAATATCGGCGGAATGGTCGCCGTTGAAGTCGCCGAGTCCGGCGTAGCTCCAGTCGGAGCCGGCGCCGGCGATGTCGCAATAGGTGAACTTGGTTTCGCTGTCGTCGGTGATCCAGGCGCCGACCTGGCCGGATTCGTACCGCCACAGGACGTCGGCCCGGCCGTCCGCATCGAGATCGGCGATGCCGAGGAAGCTCCACCCCTCCGCCCCCGCGCCCAGCTCCATGGCGGTGAAAGCGCCGGTCGAGGCGTTGGAAACCAGCACCGTGACCAGCCGGGTTTCCGCATCGTACACATAGACGTCGCTGATGCCGTCGCCGTTGAAATCGCGTTCCACCGCCCGGGTGCCGGTGATGTTGTAGACCTGGAGAGTCAGGTCGCCCGCATCACTGAGGTGCAGCATGAATTTCCGGTCGTCGAGGACGCTGAGCATATCGACCTTGACGGCGTCGAGCTCGCTCCCGGCGATGCTCAAGCTCATCGTCGTATCGAAGTCCGCCGCCTGGGCGGCCAGGAAATATGCCCCGGCCGCCTGACCGGCGCGAAGCGACAGCGCGAAGTTTTCGACCTTCATATTGGCCATGCCCCAGACCATTTGCAGCGAAGCGGCATAGGTATGCGCGCTCAGGTCGAAAACCAACCGCTCCACGCTGCCGGTGGCGGCGTAGCTGTTCATCCACGTCCCGCCGACCACGATCTCGCCGGCCAGTTGCGCTCCGTACTGGTAAAAAACGCCGTTCCGCTCCACCGTCGCGCCGGAGATGACGCCTCCCGAGCTCACCAGCGCCACGCCGTTGGCGAGAACCGCGGCGCCGGAGACGACGCCTCCCGAATTCGCGATCAGCATGCCGCCGCCGGAGACGACGATCCCGACGCCCGAAGCGCCGGCTGCGATCAGCGCCAGGCCGTTGGAGATCACCGTGTCGAAGACCGTCGCGCCGGAGCTGACCATCTGGCTGCCCTGGTTGACCGTCACCGCCGAGGCGACCGCCCCCGACGACACATATTGCATGCCGCCGGAGGAGACCTCTCCGCCGATCGCCCGGCCGCCGGAGAGGACGAATTGCTCGCCGCCGGCAAAGACCACCGTGCCGCTCGCCACCGCCCCGCCGGAGACATTCTGGATGCCGCCGAAGGAAATCGCCGTTGCGGCCGCGACGCCGGAAACATTCTGGACCGCCCCGCCGGAAACGACGGTTCCCGAGGCGTAAGCGTTCCGGTAAACACTCTGGACCGCGCCGGATTCCAACACCGTCGCCAGGGCGCTGCCGCCCTGGGACACGTGCTGAACCGCGCCGTCCTCCAGCGTGGCGGACAATACGCTCCCGCCGGAATAAATTCGCTGCACCCCGCCGGACAGAACGTCGGAGTAATTGGCGGCGCCGCCGGAAGAGATGTATTGAACGGCTTCAGCGTTCACGATGGTGTAATCGGCGATGCCGCCGCCGGAGACGTACTGCCTGCCCTTCCGAAGCAGCGTGGCGCTGGCGGCGCTGCCGCCCCGCAGCACCATCGAGCCGTTGGCGGAAACCACGGTTTCCATGGCGAATCCCGCGGAGTTGATCTCCTGGATGCCGCCGGAGCGCACCTGTCCTGAAGTGGCGGTGCCGCCGGCGTTCAACGCCTGCGAAGCGCCGCCCTGAATCAGGGTCGAAACGGCCAGGCCGTTGTGGACGGTCTGAATGCCGCCGGAGCTGATCGTGGCGGACAACACTTCGCCTCCGGAAACCATCATCGAACCGCCGGAGGAGATGGTGACTTTGGCCGCCGACCCGGCGAGCGTCAACAAGCCGGAACGATTGACGGCGACGCCGCTGACGACGCCGCCGGCTTCGACGGTCTGGGTCCCCCGGAAGCCGATTTCAGTGCTGTAAGCCGCCGCGCCGGCGTGAACCGTCTGCCGTCCGCCGGAGGTGAGCATCGTCCCGTACGCCGTCCCGCCGGCCCGGATCTGCTGCGTGCCGCTCATGGTGACCACGAAGTCGGAAGCCGCGGCGCCGTAGCCGATTTCCTGATAACCGCCGGAGGTGACTGTGCCGGAAATCGCCGCCGCGCCGGAACTGACGAGCTGGCTGCCGCCGGAAAGCACGGTCCCCGAAGCCCGGGCGCCGGACGACAGATGCTGTACGCCCATGGCGTTGATCGTGGTGGACCTGGCGATGCCGCCCGAAATCTGCTGCACGCCGCCGGCGTTGATCACCGTGCGCGAAGCGGAGCCGCCGGAGTAAACCGTCATCCGTCCGCCGGAGTTGACAGTGCTCCGGTCGGCGACGCCGCGGCTGTACACGGCCTGGCTGCCCGCGGAGTTGACGGCGGTGATCCGGGCGGTGCCGCCCGAGGAGACGTACATCGCGCCGCCGGAGTTGATGGTGGTGCCCGAAGCCAGGTCGCCGCCGGAAAGAGTCATGCCGGCCGGGAAATACACCGGATCGGGGAGAATCTTGTTTTCGTAAATATTCGCCATTTCGTTTCGCTCCTTAAAATGTCTACTCCGCAGGGTGAACTTTCATCACCTTACACTTTCAAACTCCGCATGTCAAACCCGGAAAGATTTTTTTCCGCCAATAAAAAAACCGAATTGCATATTTGACATTCCGTCCGGACAATATTATAGTAAAGGCATGTCAGAAAAATCCGTCCATCGCAGTTTGGAAAGCGCCCGCGCAGCAGCCGGCGCGGTTTCCGTCTGCACCCATACCGGACTGCTTCTGCGACTTATCGGCGCCGATCCGGCCCGGGCTTGGTCGCGGAAGAAGTTGTAACGATTTTTTTCACCAGTTCCCACCGGATCGGCGTTGGAGGTTCAGCAGCTTTCAGCGTCTTTTTTTATGTCGCGATTTCGAGCTGCCGCACCTCGCCGTGTCCCAGGATTCAGCTCAACTCATTCACCAAAGGAAATATCCCATGAGTCCCTATCCGAAATACCGCGCCTGCGCCGCCCCGGTGATCGCCGACCGTGCCTGGCCAACCCGGCGCATCACCGCCAGCCCGACCTGGTGCGCCGTCGACTTGCGCGACGGCAACCAGGCCTTCGTCCGCCCGATGGACATCGAGACCAAGATCCGCTACTTCCGGATGCTCGCCGCCATCGGCTTCAAGGAGATCGAAATCGGCTATCCCTCGGCGTCGCAGACCGAATTCGAGTTCGTGCGCCGGATCATCGGCGAAGGCATGGCGCCGGCCGACGTCGAGGTATCGGTCTTCACCGCGGCCCGCCGCGACCTGATCGAACGGACCTTCGAGGCGATCGCCGGCATCGAGCGCGGCATCGTGCACTGTTACGTGGCGACCTCGGAGTTGCACCGTTCGTTCGTCTTCGGCAAGAGCCGCGACGAAATGATCCGCCTGGCGGTCGACGGCACCCGGATGATCGCCGAAGCGGCCGAACGCCACGGCGTCCGCGACCGCATCCGCTACGAATTTTCGCCCGAGGAGTTCTCCGACACCGAGGTCGACTTCGCGGTCGAAATCGCCGCCGCGGTCAAATCGGCCTGGGGCCGGACCGACAAACGCGGGTTCATTTTGAACCTCCCGGAGACGGTGGAGCGCCGCGCGCCCTACGAATACGCCGACATGATCGAGGCCTTCGTGCGCGCCTACCCGTACATGGACGAAACCACCCTCTCGGTTCACACCCACAACGACCAGGGAGGCGCCGTCGCCGCCGCCGAAATGGCGATCCTGGCCGGGGCGGAACGGGTCGAAGGCACCCTGGCCGGCCACGGCGAACGCACCGGCAACATGGATCTGGTCACCATGGCGCTGAACTTCCAGAGCCGCGGCATCGCCACCGGACTGGATTTCAGGGACCTGCCGGCGGTGACCGCCTTCATCGAAGAGGTTTCGGGCATCGGCACCGATCCCCGGCATCCCTACACCGGGGAACTGGTGTTCACCGCTTTTTCCGGCACCCACCAGGACGCGATCCGCAAGGGCCTGTCCCGGCGCGGGGAAATCGCCGAACATTTCCATCAGGGCTGGAAGATCCCCTATCTGCAGATCGACCCCGCGGACATCGGCCGCGATTACGACGGGTTGATCCGCATCAACAGCCAGTCCGGCAAGGGCGGCGTGGCCTACGTGCTCGAAAACGTCTACGGCATCGTCGTCCCCAAAGCGATGCAGCCGGAGGTCGCCCGGGCGGTCCAGCTTCGCGCCGAAGCCGCCGGCGGCGAAATCCTGCCCTCCGAGGTCCGCGACATCTTCCGGGGCGAGTTCGTCGACGCCGCCGGCCCCCTGGC
>JAVBSD010000361.1:0-4690 GCA_031547325.1 Victivallaceae bacterium
ATCCCGGCGTCCATCCGGTTCAATGCGGTGGGATCGTTGTTGCGGCGCAGGACCGGCGTCAATTCCGCAATGCGCGCCGCCGCAATCAGAGCCTGCGCCTGCTGCGGCGGCAGGAGCACAATGATCACACCGTCCATATTCTGGTCGCGTCGGCCGGCCGGAATTTCCAGAACCCGGACTTTGGGAAAAAGCACCATGGTGACATCCTTTTTCCCGGGCGGCACCCCGGCGCCGCCGCCGTAGTCCAGCTTGAAGGTTCCGACAATGGCGACTTCGTCGCCGCTTTGCAGAATGGAGGCCATGGCCTTGTCGGCAATCTGGATGGCCACCGCCCATTCGCCTTCACCGACCACGTTGCTCATGCCCTGGGAGAGCCCGACGTCGTGAATGAAAATATAGTTGCCCTTCTGAACCGGCTGCTTCAGGCGCTGCCCGATGATCATGGAGGAGCGGTTCCAGCTGATGGCCTGGGCCGGGACCGCGGATATCGGGACCTCCTTGGGCATGAAGAACCCTTCGGCGATCACCTCTCCGGCCGCCAGGTCCCGGGTGGCGGCGACGATCCGGACCTTCTCTTCGACATTTGCGGTCTTGCTTGAGATGATCTTGCTGACGGCGAACACCGCGGCAAGGCCCAGCAGAACCGCAAGCACGAGGGGGATGGAGTTTTTCATTATGCCTTTTTCCTTCCGTTGAATTTCCGTATGGTTATTTTAAACCTTCCAAAGCCTTGCCGCGCCGCTGCGCCTCCCGGTTGCCCTGGGCCGCGGATTTGTCATACCAGTATTTCGCTTTTCTCACATTCAACGGGACGCCGATGCCGTTTTCCAGACAGTACCCCAGTTGGTATTGCGCATCCGGCTGGTTCAAATTCGCCGCCGCCTCAAAGTATTCCGCCATCAGAACATGATTCACCGGCTCTTTGGTTTCACCGTTCTTGATTGCCATGCCCATGCGATACAGGGCGTCGGGATTTTTCTGCGCCGCCGCTTTGCGGAACCACTCCAGCGCCTGGGTCAGGCTTTGCTCCGCTCCGCCGCGGCCATTTTCGCAAAAGACGCCCATTTTATATTGCGCCCGGGGATTGTTGACCGGAGGATCGGCGGCTTTTTGATACCAGGAGCGGGCATCGGCATCGCTGGAAAACCACCGCCCCTTGCCGGCCTCGTCCAGGACTCCGAGTTGATAGGCGGCCTCCGGGTGGCCCAGGCTTTCCGCCTGCTTCAATTTGGCAATGGCTTCCTTGTAATCTTCGGTCCTGAGCAGTTGTTCGGCTTCCGCGTATTCCGCACTTCCGGGCATATCGGCCCCGGTGTCGCCGGCAATCACAATCGGATGGATGCTCTCCGGCGGCAACGCCGGGATGGCGACGGTGCCGCTTCGGCCTTCGTTGTCCCGCCATTCCAGGTTGTATTCCCGGAAGGGCTTCAACGGGATATTCTCCCGGAACGGTTCCCAATGCCCCTGCAGATTGATGGAAATCGGGCCGTTGGCTTCGGAGGTGATATGAAGGGCGGCCTCTTTTTCGGTCAGATAAAATTCGGCGATGCTTTTTTCCTGATCGGGTTCCAGCTTCAGCGCTTGCCGGGCGACCGGCAAAATACCTTTGCCGCGAACGGAAACCGTATGGGCTGTCCGGGGTAAATCGATTTCATGCGGAAACTGTTTGATCCTGATCCAGTCCCCATTGTCGATTTGCATTTCCACGCCATCCCGCGCCAAAAAATCCAACAGCTTGGGATTGCCGTAAAAGCGCATCGACACGGCTGTGACCGCCGGCGGCAGTTCGATTTTTATGCAGGAAATCGTTTGGGTCTGGGTTATCGCCAGCTTGCGTTCCACCGCGCGATATCCGGCGGCGGTTACGCGCAGGAGGTATTCGCCGTCAGGGACATTGAATTCGATTTTTCCGGTGACGGGCACCCGCTGCCGATCCACTTCCCTGCCGTCGAGCTCCGTCATGATCGCTTCCGCCCCCACCGGATTAATTTCGACAAACTGCGTTGCGGTGGCCGCGACCGGAGGCGTCCGGGCGGCTGCCTGTTGTTCGGCGGCTTGCGCTTCCGCCTGTTGTTCGGCGGCTTGCGCTTGCGCCTGTTGTTGTTCTGCGGGCGGGGGCGGCGGATCCGGGTTTCCCGGAGGCCCCGGAACACTTGAGCGGTTGTCCTCGGGACTTTGTTCCGGCGGTTTTTCGACGGAGCCGGCAGATGCCGCCTCGACGGGAATCGCGGCAACGGGCGGCGACGTCTCGACCGGATGATCTTCCAACGGCGCCTGCGCCGCCAGCCACCGGGTCAGCGGAATTCCGATCAGCAACAGCGTCACGAAGGCGATTGCGGCATAAAAGACGACGCGGTGACGACTGATTGCGACACGAAGCCGGTCGGCGCCGGGAATCCTCCGCAGGAGATGTTCCGCTTTGAGCAATGCGCTTCGGATCAGCCGGGTGGAAGCCGCATTCCCGGTTGTCGGCGTCAATGAAACACCGGAATATTCGCCCGCGCCGGATTGCTCCAACAGCTCACGGATGCTTCGGGAAACATCGAATTCGGGAGGCAGAACGTTTAAATTCCGAATGTCCCGCAGCAATTCGGCGGCGCTTTGGTGGCGCGCCCAGGGCTGCTTGGCCAGCATTTTCATGACCAGGCGGGCCGTCGCCCCGGAAATGGAGTCGACCACCGAACGCGGATCGGGGACCGGATCGGAGGACAGCTTGGTCAGGATGTCATAGGTATTTTTTCCGGGGTATGGGATTTGCCCGGTCAGCATTTCGTAGAGTGTCGCTCCCAGGCTGTAAATATCCGCTCTGGCGTCCACGGAATGCGCGTCCTGCGCTTGTTCGGGCGCCAGATAGGCCGGAGTTCCCATCATGGCGTGAGTTCGCGTCAATTGCACGTTGTCATCGCAACTGCGGGCGATGCCCAGATCGGCCAGTTTGATTTCGCCGCGCCGGGTGAACATGATGTTGTCCGGTTTGATATCCCGGTGGACGATTTTCTGTTCCGCCGCCGCCAGCAGCGCTTCGGCCACCGCTCCGGCAATGGCAATGGCGTGTACTTCGTTCAGGCGCGGAATGGAGCGCAGCAGGTCGCGGAGCGTCCCCCCGTCGACGTATTCCATAACGATATAGCAGAAATGCCGTTCCGTGTCATCGCAGACATCCAGCACGTTGACGATATTCGGATTGCTGATGGCGCAGGCCATTTGAGCTTCCTGGACGAAACGTTTGGTGAATTCACCGCCTTTGCCGTATAAGTCCCCGGAGAGAACCTTGGCGGCGCGAAAAACCCCGAGCGTTTCATGGCGGATCAGGTAGACGCTGCCCATTCCGCCCTGGCCCAGCTTTTTCACGACGGCATACCGGTCGATCTTGTCTCCGGGTTCCATCTCATCTCCCGTGCCGGAACGGGGCGGCAGGGATTCCGGCGAAGCCTCCTGAAGCATGGTCATTTGGGTGACCGCGCGCGGCTTTTCCGGGTTTGCCGACGCTTCGACGATCGTCACTTCGGTCCATTGAGCTTGTTCCTGTTCGGCGGAATGCGCGGCATCCGGCCATGGCTGCGGCGGGATGGTTACCGCCGTCTCCAGTCCGGATGGGTTGTCGCGATTCCGTGGCGCCGTGTCGCTCATTCTGTTTCGTCTTCCTCCAGCGTTCCCCAGGCAAAACCGGTAAGCGCGATGTCTTCCCGCCAGAAATGCAGAAGAATCAGCTCGTCCCCCTTGCTCCAGACTTCCAGCGATTTCCAGTGAACCCGGTCATAATCGATATTCTTCCGCTTCACCCAGCCCTGCTTGCGCAGCGCCAGGTCGAAGTTCTTTTTCGCCGCCGCATAGGTCAATTCGATCGTGCCGTATTGTTGCCAGCTGTCTCCTTGCGGAGCTTCGCCTGCATCGGCAACCGCCCCGGAAGGCAACAGGAAATCGGCGGCGAAGCCGGAATAACTTCCGATCATCGCGAACATCATAACAGCGGCAATTCCGGTCGCGCCCATTTTCACTGACTCCACATATTGTACCATCCGCTTCGGACATATTCCGGGGTGTCGCAGGCTCCGGAGATGCCGCCCGGCCGGTCGGCGGGCTGGCCGTCGCGGTCAAGATAAGGCGTCCGGTACTCCAGATACCACAAGGGTCCGTTGGAAGCCAGCTCCCGCCCCGGCTTGTCGCGAAGGTCATAACGCCGCCGTATCAGCACCGAATGCGTATTGGCCTCCTCCACATCGCGGGCCCGGAACGACACATCGTCCCACAGCTCCCTTTCCGGAGCGTCGCCGATGTCGGCGAACAGCAGCAACGCTCCCTTGCGCGCCCCGGTGACCCAATCCGGCAGGACCATTTTCAAGGTTCCGGAGCCTTGCGCCAGCGCATACCAATCCACTTTCTTTTGCGCGATATGCAACGACTCCAGTTTTGTGCCGGCGGCGAACTCATCCGTGGGAAAAAACGTGCCGGAGGTCTCCGATTTTATCGCCTCCGCCTCTTTTTCGACATGGCGGTTCCCCGCCAGCCAGACGCCGAAGCGGTCCGCCGCCGTCAGGCGGCTGCGTCCCAGGCAAAGCTCTCCCAGCAAGAGAATTCCACTGAAAAAAGCAATATACCACGGGATGACCAGAACCGTTTCCATCAGAACCGATCCCTTGTCGCCGCCATTGAGTTTGCCTTTTTTCCACATCAGATTCAGCGCTCCGTC
>JAVBSD010000135.1:0-4323 GCA_031547325.1 Victivallaceae bacterium
AAAAAATAAAAAAGAAAAAAAAATAAAAGGGGCCGCCGCGAAGCAAGGCCATGGTCCAGGTTGGACAACCTGGTGCGATCCAACTGCATAAGTTGGTCGCCCGCCTAAGCGGGCGAAACTGTAAGGAAGCCCGGCCGGGAGGCCGGGCGGAGCCTTTTCGGGCGGCGATGGCGCACTTTTGGGGGAGCAACGCGTCCCCCAAAAGTCCGCTCGGAGCCGGGCCGGCCGCGCCACCGGGCGCGTTAAAAAAGCATCAGAGACAGTCCGGTCCCAAACCGGATAACCAAAAAACAGAACAGGAAAGCCGGAAAAAATGAACTTCAAGTTCCCGCGGGAGGTCTTTCAAGGGGTGTGGTCGGCGATGTCGACGCCGCTGACCGATTCGGGCGAGGTGGACATCGACGCATTGCAAAAGCTGGTCGAACACCAGTTGCGGTTGGGCATCAAGGGGTTGTTCATCGCCGGGACGGCGGGCGAGGGTCCGTGGCTGACCGACAAGTCGCGTCTGCTGCTGGCGCGGAAGACCGCGGAGTTCGCGGCGGGGCGTCTGCCGGTGGCGATGCAGATCACCGACAACTCGTCGGCGCGGATGATCGACAACGTCGGGCGTTACGCGGACACCGGGATCGACATGATGGTGCTGGCTCCGCCGTTTTTCCAGGTCGGGGCGACGCAGGATTATCTGCTGGAGGAGTTCACCAAAGTGATCGACGCCAATCCGCTGCCGACGGGCATCTACAACCGGGGCCGTTTCTCGTCGGTGCCGATCGAGGCGGAGACGCTGGAGCGCATGCTGGAGCATCCCAAGGTGATCCTGGTCAAGGACAGCGCTTCGGACCCGATCTACTGCGAAGCGATTCTGCGGGCGCGGGCGCGCCGCAACGGCGAGCTTTCGGCGTTGTACGGCAATGAGTTCGAGTGCGTCGGGGTGCTGCGGGACGGCTACGACGGGCTGCTCTTCGGCGGCGGCTGTTTCAACGGCGCGATGGCCAACGAAATTTTCCGGCTGGCCAAGGCGGGCAAGTATGAAGAAGCGCAGAAGATGCAGGACCGGATGGCGGCGCTGATGTTCCGGGTTTTCGGCGGCAAGTCGATCACCTGCTGGCTGGCGGGTCAAAAGGAGCTGATGCGGCGCCTCGGCGTCTTCAATTCGGCCAAGACCCTGCTGGCCTACCGTCTGACCCCGGAATGCTCGCGGGAAATCGACCTGGCGATCGCGGAAGAAAAATCCTGGCTGCTGCCGGAAAAGTGAGGACAGCATGAGCGAAACGACCATGCGTTACTGTTCGACCGGGGAAGTCCATCTGGACTTCCACGGGACCACCTACGTCACCATCATGTACGTTCTGAAGAACTACGGCGAAGCGGCGCTCGAAGAGATTTTCCGCTCCACCGCGCATGATGTGTACCGTTCGATCCACACCAAGCTCAAGGCGGGCGACCCGTCGGAGCTGCTGGAATTCTGGCGCTATTACCTGAAGCGCGAGGAAGGCGATTTCGCCATCGCCGAGACGCCGGACGGGGCGGTGCTGGAGCTGAAGAGCTGCCCGGCGGCGCGCCACCTGCCGAAGCTCGGGCTGCAGTACGACCCGGAATTCTGCCGCGCCACCGACCGTCTGAACCGCTGGCTGTGCGACGGCAGCGACTACGAAATCGTCACCGAAAAAACCGGCCAGTGTTCCTGCCGCCAGACCCTGCGGCGCCGGAAGGAGATCTGAAAATGATACCCAGCGATCATTTCGTCCGTTTCTACGCCGAAGTCTTCAAATTTCTGGAGAAGCGCGGCCCCGAGGAGCTCGACGCCTACTACCGCGAGATCAGCCGGCACCAGGAGTTGCACTGTCTGGAGAAATTCCGGACCTGCGGCCTTCAGGGCATGTACGACTACTGGGAGCATATCCGGATCGAGGAAAATTGCGACATGACGATGACGCTCGACGGCGATTCGCTGCATCTGGCGATGAACGTCTGTCCGAGCCTGAGCAAGGTGCTGGACAACGACGCTCCGCCGTGCGCCAGCTACTGCGACCACTGCCCCGGCTGGGTGCTGCCTTTGATGACCAAGGCGGGTTACCACGTGGTCTACGACCTGGTGAGCCGGACCGAGCCGAGGTGCGACATGTACGTCTTCGCCGACGCGGCCAAGGCGCGCGCCAAGCGCGACGAACTGGCCAAAGTCCGTTCCCTCGACCTGATCCCGAGCAATTTCGACTGAGAATCGAGCGCGCGCTTGACGAAAGCTTCCCGGCGGTCTATCTTATTTGATCAGCCAACCGGGGAGCTTTTTTTATGTTTCTGGACGCCGATTATCTGCTCAGCACGCCGGAAGCGCGGCGTATTTTCAACGCCATCGCCGATCTGCCGATCGTCGACGCGCACAACCACGCCGACGTGGCGGCGCTGGCCGCCAACCGCCCCTTCGACAACCTGTGGACGGCGCTCGGCGCGACCGATCATTACGTCTGGGAGGTGATGCGCAAAGCCGGCGTCGCCGAAGCCGACATCACCGGCGGCGCGCCGCCGCAAAGGAAGTTCGCCGAGCTGGCGCGGGTCGCTCCGCTGTTCGCCGGCAACCCGGTCTACGAATGGCTGCATCTCGACTTGCGCTTCCTCGGCATCGAGCTGCTGCTCAACGCCGCCAACGCCGACGCGATCTGGAGGCGGGGCGAAAGCGTGCTGGCCCGCCCCGAAAACCTGCCGCAGGCGATCATCGCGCGCTCCAACATCGAAGCGATGGCGTCGACCGACGATCCGGCCGACGAGCTGGAAGCGCACCGGCGGGTCAACGCGGCCTTCGGCCGCGACGTGGTCCGTCCGACCTGGCGTCCCGACCGGGCGATGAAAATCGGCCGGGCGGGCTGGCGCGAATGGATCGCGCGCCTCGGAGAACGCTTTCAGCGGCCGGTTGCGACGCTCGACGAATTGCTGACGGCGCTGGCGGCTTCCCATGCTTACTTCGCCGGTCATGGCTGCCGCGCCAGCGACCACGGGCTCGAAGTGATGCCGGCGGGGGGCGGCGACGACGCCCTGGCGGCGCGGATTTTCGCTTGCGCCCTGGCGGGCGGCGCGACGGCGCCGGAGGAGGCCTGCGAATTTCAGGCTTTCCTGATGCGGCATTTCGCCGAATGGGACGCCGCCGCCGGCTGGGTGACTCAGCTTCACCTGGGGCCGGTGCGCGACGTGCGCGACAGCCTGCGGACCGGTCCGGGCCCCGATTCCGGCGGCGACATCTCCAGCTTGAACCAGGATCACCTGCCCGGACTGCTGCCGTTGCTGAACCGCCTCGACGGGCGCGGGAAGTGCGTGCTCTACTGCCTGGAACCGGCGCAGCAGCCGACGCTGGCGACGGTCAGCCGCGCATTCGGCGCGACGGTGGCGCTGGGGTCGGCGTGGTGGTTCAACGACACGCCGGTCGGAATGCGCCGCCAGCTCGAATACGTCGGCAGCGTCGATCTGTTGAGCTGTCATGCCGGGATGGTTTCGGATTCGCGCAAGCTGACCAGTTACCAGTCGCGTTTCACGATGTTCCGGCGGGTGTTGGCCGATGTGCTGGGCGGCTTTTGCCGGATGGGGCGGGTGCCGGAGGAGGTGGCGGTTGAAGTGGCGGCGAACCTGGCGTACCGGCGGGCGAAGAATTTCTTCGGGATGTAAAAAAATATTTTTTATTTTTTCAGGGGCGGGGTTTGGCGCGCAGCGTCGGCGACGCGCTCCACGGCTCCCCGGGCCAGAAATGTTTCGGATACCCGGCCCTCATCTCTTTGCGCACCAAATGATAACTCCCACGCCAAAACCCCGGCAAATCCGCCGTCACCTGAACCGGACGCCCCGCCGGACTCAATAATTCCAACGTCAACCCCACCTTGCCTCCGCCAATCATCGGATGCCGGTCCAATCCATACATTTCAGTCAACTTCACCGCCACAGCCGGCGTCTCGCGGCCATAATCGATCGCATGCGACGCCCCCGCCGGCGAAGTAAAACGCACCGGCGCCTCGCGGTCCAATAACACCCGCCGCCGATGATCCAGCCGCGCCGATAACGCCGCAAATAAATCAACCCCCTCCAACGGCCGCCGGAAATCCCGAATGAACGGCCCCAGCCACTCCGCCGCCTCCGCCAATAAAACCGCGCCCTCCATCGCCGGCCACCCCTCCCCCGGCATCAGCCGCCCCAACCAGACGACCCGCTGACACAACTGCCGCGCCTGCGGCGTCCACGGCAAAACCTCCAAACCGGCCCCGTACAACCAATCCAGCACCGCCGGCAACGCCTCTTCCGCCCCCGGCGGCCCCACCGCCACATTGTCCAAGGCAATCGCCCCCA